>JAYOSS010000090.1:0-10393 GCA_038139355.1 Gammaproteobacteria bacterium | reverse complement strand
CCGACCAAGGACAGCTCGCCTTCTGAGCTGCTGGGGCTGGAGCTGGTCGCCAAGGTGAAGATTGAGAAGTCACGCGACCCGCAGTATGACGATCAGAACCGCGTGCAGGATTACTTTGCCTCTACTGCCTCGGTCACGCCCTCGCCCTCGCCTGCCGCGTCTGCTGACAAGCCCAAGCGTGCTGGATCCGGTGATTGGAAGACGCAGTGATTAAAAAGCGGGGAAGGTCTAGGACCAACCCCGCTACCCCAATAGATCAGTTGGCAAACAGATCAGAGGCAGGAGGATTTTATCATGGACTTAACAGAAGCCCTAAACAGCAATAATACCCTCGCGGCGGTTGACGCTGCGATGGAGCTGGAGCAGGACAACAACCCGCGCCCGTATCTAGGCGCCAGCATCATGGGCGACCCCTGCCCGCGTAAGCTCTGGTATGGATTCCGCTGGTTTGCCAAGCCGACTTTCTTTGCCAAGACCCTGCGCGCGTTTGAGGACGGTCACCGCACTGAGGATCTGATGGCCGAGCGTCTGCGGCTGGTGCTGGGCTCGCAGTTAGAGACGCACGATCCGGTAACGGGCAAGCAGTTTGGTTTTGTTGCTTGTGACGGCCATGTGCGCGGCCACTGCGACGGGCTGATTCAGGGTGGTCTGAAGGAGGCACCGCAGACGCCTCATATCTGGGAACACAAAAGTGTTAACAGCCAGAAATTTGCCAAGCTAGAAAAGCTGATCGCTCAGCACGGCGAGAAAGCCGCGCTGGTTGAGTGGGATGAAACCTATTTTGCCCAAGCAATGGTCTATTGCTTAATGTTTCAAAAATCCCGCCACTATCTGACGGTCACCACCCCTGGCGGTCGCGACCACATCAGCGTCAGGACCGAGCTGAATAAGAAGTTTGCCGAGTCGCTGATGAAGCGAGCGCAGGGGATTATCGCCAGCGACAAGCCCCCGCCGCGCATGAATGAAGACCCGACCTTTTACCTCTGCAAGTGGTGCGATTACCAGCAGCACTGCCATTACGATGCCGCGCCTGAGATCACCTGTCGCTCATGCAGCCACAGTTATGCAGCTCAGAATGGGCGGTGGTTCTGCGAGCAGAAAGAGGAGTACCTAGACCGAACCGCGCAGGAGATGGCGTGTCATGACCATGATGTTATTGCGAGGTCGGAGTGAGAGTTGAGCAGATAGGCAATTGCACTCTGTATCTGGCTGACTGCGAAGAGCTACACGGTGCTATTGCTGAGGCTGAAACTCTTGTGGCTGACCCGCCCTATGACGCATGGGATGAAGTTTCTTTGCCGTTTTCAAATGACACTGTGCTTGCTTTCACCAATTACCAAAATCGAATGGCTTGCGAAGCCGCTATAGACAGAAAATTACGAACGGAGTTGGTTTGGCATTTCCCTGATGGACGTTGGGTAAGCCCGAAGTTGCCGCGTCAGACTCATGCCAGCGTGTTGGTTTTTGGTGAAACTGGCACCGCTGATGCTGGAGAAAAGCAGTGCAAGCCGGTTCAGCGTAAGGGGCAGTCTGCGATTGGCACATGGAAGCAAGACGGCAGAATCTATGACCCAAAGCCGAGAGCGCATATTCCTAGCGTTATTACCTTGCCAAGGAACATGAGCAACGCTGCTGGTGGTTTTGGCAAGCCTGTTGAGTTGCTTGAAATGCTTTTGCGGTGGTGTGGTGGCGATTCTGTTTGTGACCCATTCATGGGGAGCGGCACAACAGGCGTTGCCTGCGTGAATCTCGGGCGCAAGTTTATCGGCATTGAAAAAGAACCTGATTATTTTGACATTGCCTGCCAGCGCATACAGGAGGCTGTAAATCAGCCTCAGCTATTCATCGAAGAGAAGCCAGATCCGGTGCAAGAGGCTTTGATATGACCGAAGAAAACGATAACCGCCGCAAATGCTGGTATTGCCAAGACGGTTTTTTAATTTGGGGTGGCGACCACGATTGTGAGCCAGAGGACGATCACTTGATTGTCAGCAATCTTTCATGCGGCAACTGCAACGCTTTGTATCTGGTTTATTGGGGCGAGCAAAATGGTGATGAAGAGTTGTTATGAATCTATATCCAGAACAAGACAAAGCCGTCACGCTGATCCTCGACTACCTGTACGGCTTCACCGGCAACCCCGTGCTGGAGGCCCCGACAGGCTCCGGCAAGTCGGTGATACAGGCGGGGCTTGTAGACAAGGTGCTGCGCACATGGCCCAACAAGACGGTGCTTTGTCTAGCGCACGTTGCTGAGCTGCTGGAGCAAAACGAAGACGCCATGATCAAGCTGGGCATCAGTGCTGAGTATGACGTTGGCGTCTATTCTGCCTCGCTGAACCGGCGTGATATTGGTCAGGTGACGATTGCGTCAATTCAATCTGTGTACAAGAAAGCCGAGCTGCTGGGCCACATTGACCTGATTGTGGTTGATGAGGCGCATCTGATTAACAACAAGGGCGACGGTATGTACCGTCACTTGCTGTCCGAGCTGGGCTTTGTGAACCCAGCCATCAGGGTGGTCGGCCTGACGGCCACACCTTACCGCCTATCGGGTGGCCTGCTGACAGACGGTGATCTGTTTGATCACTGCATTGAGAGCAGGCTGTTTGATATGGATATGGAGACGTTGATCTCAAGGGGCAAGCTCGCGCCTTTGACCACAGAGCCAGTTAGCCGAACTTACTCAACTGAAGAGCTGACCAAGCGCGGCGGTGAGTACACCAACGCCTCGCTGTCCGAGATGATTAGGTCGTCCGGTGATGTGACGGCGGTGGCTTGCGGGGAGACGCTGCGACTGACTGAAGACCGCAACAAGGTGCTGATCTTTGCCACCAACCTAGATCACGCTGCGAGCATTGCTGACTGTTTGGGCCACCGCGCCCGCGTGGTCAGTGGCGACACCCCCAAGCGCGAGCGAGCGGAGCTGGTCGAGGATTACAAGGCTGGCGAGTTTAAGTATTTGATTAACGTCGGCGTCTTTACCACCGGCTTCAACGTGACGGACGTTGACTGCATTGCGCTGATGCGTCCGACCTTCTCGCCTGGGCTGTACCTGCAGATGCTGGGGCGCGGCATGAGGGTGGCCCCTAACAAGGCTGACTGTTTGGTGCTCGACTTTGCCAACAACATTGAGACGCACGGGCCTGTCACGCAGGTCAAGCCACCCAAGCGTCGCGGCCCAGCTCGCGAGGGCGACGCCCCGCTAAAGACCTGCCTGAATCCTGAGTGCTTTGCGCTGAACTATGCGCAGGCGCGTGAGTGCGAGGAGTGTGGCACGCCTTTCCCTGTTAACGAGACGGTCAGCATTGAGCGCGAGGCGTCCACGATCGACATCATGGGGCGCGATCTGATCGTTGAGCATGAGATCACCGAGCACGTTATTGGCACGCACATCAAAAAGGGCTCGCCGCCCATGCTGAAGATTGATTATTGGTCTGGCTACTTCCCCGTCGCAACGCAGTATCTCTGCATCTATCACGAAGGGTACGCCGGACAGAAAGCGAGCGAGTGGTTTATGCGCTGGACCGGATTTCCCGTGCCGCGCGAGCTGGAGACAGCGCGTGATGTTCTGGCGTCAGCGGAAGAGCTGCCCAATAGGATCGTTGTCGATTCTTCAGGCAAATACCCACAGATAAAGAAATGGTTTTATGAAAGAGAGCAAGAAAGACAGCCCGAAACCGTGCACTGAGTGCGGTGGCCCTGCGGTCATGGTGCGCAATGCTGAAGAGGGCATGGTTGCCAAGGGCTGGTACTGCCTTGCCTGCGGTCACTTTGACAAGGTGATTGGGCGGGAGCGGAAGTTGTGAAGCTAAAGGAACTGATCGGTATGGATACTGAAGACATCAAAGCCGCGTTGTGCGCAGCCAAGTGCGTTGCCAACAGATTTAACGAGCCCGTGCTGGTGCTGGATAACTTGCAAGTTGTGCGCGAATCGCAGGCACCCAAGGGTCAGGTTTATTTAGAGAGAGTACACCCATGCTCCTGACAATCCCCCAGGCGGCAAAGCTACTGGCGTGCTCGACCCGTCAGGTCAGGCGGCTGATGGATGAGGGGCGCATTGCTTATGTTAGGCTTGGCAAGACAGGCCGATCCGACAGAATCGTTGAGGCCGAACTGATGCGATTTATTGAGGACAACCAATGCCACTCTACAAGGTCGGCGGCGTCTGGTACTGCCGATTTCAGATCAGGGGAAAAATCTATAGACGCTCTACTAGGACCGGCTCGCGCCGGAAAGCCGAGGAATTTGAGCGACGATACCGAGGAGAGATTGAGGGCGGTGGTGGAGCTAGTGGCCGGACATATGAGCAAGCACTGATCAAGTGGGCGCAGGGCGAGATGCCTGCGTCTATGCGCTCCCCCGCCAACAACACCCGCGAGCTTTGCCACCATCCTCTTGAGCACGTTGTCCAGCCAGCCCACGATATGCGTGACAGGATGCTATCCGAGGGCTACTCACCGATCACTATCAACCGCCGCCTTGCCGTAGTCAGGCGCATACTTAATCTGGCTTACCGTCGCTGGGATTGGTTGAATCAACCGCTGGGGCAGAAGATCCAACTGCTGTCCGAGAAAGGCACCGCCCGCCACATTTATCTGAGCAAGGAGCAGGTTGCCGAGCTTGCTGGCCACATGAGTGGCGCGCCCCGCTCCATTATGCTGCTGGCGGCATATACGGGGCTCAGACGCGGTGAGCTGCTGGACCTGCGCCCAGAGCAGTGGCACCCGCCGTACATCACGCTGGACTCACGCACCAAGAGCGGCAGGCCGCGCACGGCGGTGGTGATTGATGAGCTGCATGAGCTGGTGCAGTTGCCTTGGGGTGTCACTGACAATGAGCTGCGCAAGCAGTGGGAGCGCGCGCGGCTGCTGTCAGGGCTTGAGCACGTTCGATTCCACGATCTGCGGCATACGTTTGCGAGCTGGCTAGCGGCTGACTCTAGCATTCCCCTGACGGTCATCAGAGACGTTCTGGGCCACTCTAGCCTTGCGGTGACCTCACGCTATAGCCACCTGCGCACTGACGCTCTGGATGCTGTACAACAAGCATTAAACCGTCAGACTAAATAGCTATGACAGTTTTTAGAGTGGTGCCCGAGGCGGGATTTGAACCCGCACGCTCTTATGAGCGGGAGATTTTAAGTCCCTTGCTGGGCCTTTTGAGTCACTTCCAGCCCCGCTGAGCCTGTTGATATATGGGCGTTTCGGGGCTCAGTCGGCTCCGCGGATGCACGGGGCTATCAGAAAACTGTCATAGTTGGCTAGCGCGCCACCGGCTCTGAAAGCATCCCGTCAGGGGAGAGCTGCAGAACCTGATCAGCAAGCCTGCCACTGACAAGACCTCTCGGCTGTTTAGCGAGTTTTGCCACCTTCAGCCCTAGCACCTGCTCAACCATGCTCTTGAGCTTGCCGCCGGTCACCAAGTCGCGCAGCTCATCGTCAGACATATCAGAGAGCTTTTTCATCAGGCCATTAATTGCTGCCTCGCGTCCCTCTTGGCGCAGCTTGGGTCTGAAAATGTCAGCAATCTGATTTATGACAAAGCCGATTTTATCGACAAAATTGACGCCGTTAGCGACGCCTTCTGCCTCATCACCCATTCGTTGCGCAGTGGGAGACTGGCGAGTGGCTTGGTTGTAAGTGTTCTTAAACGCACCTTCTTGATTCAGAATGTCAATGAGCACCTTGCCTTCATTGCCAAAGACCTCATCAACCAGCATCCGTTCAGCGTCGCTGCCGACCACCTTGTTGGCTACCGCACCGGCCTCGCCTTGTGCTGTGTCTTTAATGCGCTCTAGTCGAGCAGACAGCTCATCAGCCACACCCATGCGGAAGGCGTCTTGATCTGCCTCTGACAGTGCTCTGAACTCATCAACCTTGTTTGCTGAGCGGGTGTTTTTGCCAACCGCTTTCTGGCCAGCTTCCATCGCCCGACCAAACGAGCTTTTGTCAGCCCATATCTTTTGCGCTTCTGCAAACTCGGGGGTGATGCGTTCAATTTCTGCTTTGAGGCCATTTTTTAATTCTGTAAGGGCAATAGACCGACTGCTAGCGCCCTTGCGCTGAGCCTTACCAATTTCATCGCCCAAACTTTTCAGCGTTTCATGTAGAAACTTCACATTCAACTCTTTGCCAGGCATCGACTTGCGCGCTTCTTTCATCGCTTTTTGCACAAGCGGATTGGTCATCAGGCCAGCCAGCTCCGGTGACACCTCTGTAATCGGAGTGGCATAAGCCTTGTCATACAGCGGCTGCGCTTTTTCTTTGGCGGCTTGCTCTATCTCAGTGAGATTCTGCTTGCCGGTTTTGCTGTTCATTTCAATGGTGTCATCAATGGCGTTCTGAACGCGCCCAGATGCGCCGTCATTGCGCGCCTGCAGCGTCTCAATCATCTGCTGACGCCCTGGCCCCTGTCGGTTGCCATAAGTAGCCAGTGTGCTCTGAGTGTTCGCACCGAGATCAGCCACCAGCGCCTCATCACCAAGCTCTGCAGCTCGCGCGCGCACGCTCTCAACGGTATCAAAGCCATCATCTTGAAGCGCCTGAGTGACCTTCTGCGTGCCTCTGGCAGTTTGACCGCTAAACGCTGGGCCAAAGCCGCTAGCCAGCTTGCCCAAGCCTCTGCCGCCTACCCCAAGTAAAGCGTTAATGCCCGCGCCAGCGCCTGCGCCTATTCCTGCGTTTGTAGCAAGCCCGCCTGCTGAAAGGTCATCAAGCGACTCAGCAGCGCCCACAGTGGCAAGACCCGTTTCCAGCGCACCAGCGCCCGCCGCTTTGACCAGATCAGAGCCAACGTCAACGCCCTTGCCTGCCAAGCGCGCGCCTTTGCCCACAAGGTTGGCAGCACCAAGGCCAGGAACAAACGCCGAGCCCACTTCCCCTGCTAGATAGCTTTTGGGGTTTTGCTCTTTTGCCTCTGCAAGCCACGCGCGGGCCTCATCACGCTCTTTGGCGTAATCGCCCCAAAGACCACCGCCCGATCTAATGCCGCCATAAATCTCATCCCCAAAGCCAAGCGTCAGACCGTCAACAAATCCAGCGCCAGCAGACTCCCCCTCAGACCATTGCGGCCCAAGCTGATTTTCAAGCTCCTGCTTTAAGCGTCTTGAGACATCAAGCCACTTTTTGCGCTCTGCTTCTGTCTCTGCGTTCTGGTACAGCTCAAGCGATTTGCGCAGCTTGGCCTCAAGGTCGGCAAACTCAGACATTATTTAGACTCCGTTTGCAGCTCTGGTAATTCCATGATTTCAGACAGCGGTGCGTTCAAAACGTCAATTTGCTCGTTGGGATCATTGGCGCTGGACCTTAAAACAAGCGGCGCGTCTCCGGTAATGTCACCAGACTTTGCGCGCTCCCATTTGCTTCTCTGTCTCTTAGAAAATTCATCGCCAACATAAAACTCAGCATCTTCCAGTTTTGACTCAATGGTTTGATCAAGACGCTCAAGCCCGCGATTAATTCGCCTTGTGGCAGAACGCAACGCGCCAATGTTCTGCTCATTGATCATCCCAGGGTTGGCCCAGAGTTGTGCGACCAATCTTAATTCTTGCTCGGTAACAGGAGTCAAACGCGCAATGTTAAGATTGAGCAGGGTTGCGTAAATTGCATCAGCTTGCAGCTCACCTGTTTCCGCGTTACCCCATCCAAAACGAGCGGCAAGCCCCTCAAGCGGGCCAGTATCCAAACTGCCGCTTTCTAGCGCAGCCAATACAGACTGCGTATTTTCCTGCATATATTGAAGGTCACCGTATTCATCAATAGCAGTGTTGATGCTCTCTCTTGTGTCGGTTCTTACCTCACTAGCAAAATCAATATTTTTCCTTGTCTGATAAGACTCGGCATCCATCTCAGGCCCAGACTCAACAGCCTTACCAAGGCCCACTTTGTAAGCCTCTGGCGCATCCACGCTGTTAATTGACTGACCGTTGGCCGTCATCAATGTCGCTGAGCCGTCTTCATTTAGCCACTGCATTGATCCATCAGCGTATTTTCGGGGCACCCCAACAGTCTTGCGGCCAGCAAGCGCGCCCTGCGTTTTGATAAGCTCGCCTGCCTGCGCGCCGGTCAGCTCGCCAGCGATAGGGATCAAGTCCGTCAGACCGTTGTTGGCAAAGAGAGTGGATATGTTCTCTTTGCGTCGCTCTTTTTCGATATTGTCTTGATACCCAGCAAGCGCCTCCGCACCTTCCATACCCGTCGAGCCGTCAATACCGCCAGCAGTCTGAGCAATGCGCCCGCTGAGCTGCTGAGCGGCCTGCGCAAAGTTTTTGTTGACCTCGGCAATCTGAGCATCAGACGGCGGGCCACCGCCAGGGACCGTGAGATTGGCAAGCGCGTTCTGACGCTCCTGCTCCAGTTGCGCCATGGTGGTCTGCATCTGCGCCAGCTCAGACTTGGCCGCTTTCTGCTGATTGGCCTGCCGCAAATTGCCCAGACTCACGCCTAGCGCATTGGCCTGATCTTGATAACCGTTGCGCATCGCCCACTGCTGGCGCTTCAGCAGGGACTCCTCGCTAGACGGGTCCAGATCAGGGGCCATGTAGTCCCTGACGTTCTGAGCAGTCCAGTTAGACGCCGCGCCCATTTGACCAACAGTGTTGGCAATGTCTGACAACATCCCCTGAAGCCTGAGTGCCTGATTACTTCCTGCCATCTTTGTAGCTCCTATTAGCCAAACAGCCCTTCAAAAAAGCCGCCTGCGTTATCCAAAATGCTGTCGTATATATTGCCCTTCAGCTCGCTTGCGGCCTTCTGAGCGTTGATCGCCGTCTGCATACCACCAAGGCCAAGCTGACCCAGATAGCCCTGACCCGTTAGCTGGCCTGTCTGTGACCTGTCGGCATCACCGCCTGCCAACTGCATCAACTTCATTTGCTGTTCCATCGGCAAGAAGCTGACGCCATATTGGTTCTGACCTAGCTGACCGTAAGTGCTTGCCAAGTCGCCCATCTGCGCCTGCTCAGCAAGACCCTGCTGCATTGCCGCCAGCATGGCTTGGTTGCTACCCTCAACGCGAGCACGCGCCATCGCCGCATCCTCTGCGGTGCCACCAAACTGCGAGCCCCTGACGCCGCCGCGCCCCATAGCGTATTCACGGGCCTGCTGCGCGGCTTGAGCGCGATTTAAGGCGGGCTGCTGTGCAGCCATCATTTGGTTGTAAACCTGCTGCTGACGCGCGTAGGGGTCCAGCATTGACTGATTCATCATCTGCTGAGAAGCGTTCATGTAAGCGTTGGCCTGATTCTGCATCCCCGCATTGGGGCCAACACCCATGTTGACTGAGCCGTCCTGCCCAACGCTTGTATTGCCCAGCGCGCTAGTGACGCCATATCCCTGAAACTGCGAGCCAGTATTCAACTGCTGGCCCAGCGTATTCATATCCGTGCCAATTTGCTTGCCGTAAGTCACAAGGTCATCGGCATCTTTCAAGCCTTGATAAGCGCTGTAACCGCCTAAAAGTACATCCAACATTCCCATGGTTATATTCCCTTAAACAATTAAACGCCCGACAAGCGTGTTGACTGAAACATTTTGCATACTGAAACCGTTGCCATCGATGGTGACGTTAAAACCCACCCGCAGCATTTCGCCAGATGAACCGAGGTTTACTTTGTTGGTGGTGAACTCCGGCGCATTGACCTTGTTCTTGACCGTCTTTTTAAACCTCATTTCGTTAGAGCCAAAGCTCCAACGGATCACCAGATTATTGGCCTCCTCAGACTTGTAGCTGAAGCTCACAGACTTCGGCACCATCTTGCGCATCAAGGCATCGCCACCCAGGAGCGTAGTGCTCTCGTATTCCATCTGATAGGGCGCTGGTGAGCTGTAGCCGAAATACATAAGACAACCGCGACTGTCTCGGCCACCTAGCAACTCTCGATCCTTGTAATCGTTGCGCACGGTCACGCCATCAAAGAAGTCGCAACCCGTCCAGCGCGTCGCACGCAAGCCGCCTGTCATCCCAGGCTGCCCGAGCTGGAAGGCATAAGCCTCACGATCCTTGGGGAATAGGCAGATGGCTATCGACTTTGATGAAAGATGAGACAGACGCACCGTGTCACGGTTTTCAGCAATCTGCTCTCTGATCACGGTCGCCACGTTCAAAGAGGGCTCAGCAATAGGTGTTGATTTCTCCTGCACTACCCGACCAAGCGAGCGTACTCCCAGAGAGTCAACAAAAAGATGGTCAGAACCAATGTTGCACATAGCATCTTGGTTAACGAGTCCCACATCGCGGATAGCGTCCTGTAGCTGTAGCCCGTCTTCGCCAGCAGGATCGCCCTGTGCGCCGGAGTAGATCAGGATGGAGTGGCGACCAAAGACAAGCAAAAAGCCATTGTGTGCGGCTATGCCCTGAATCTTGTCGTTGCCCGTGGGCCAGTATTCCCTGAC
>JAYOSS010000089.1:2826-10483 GCA_038139355.1 Gammaproteobacteria bacterium | reverse complement strand
TAGCAATACACAACGATGTTTTTCCGATACAGCTGACCAATCAGAGGAATCATCGCTTCCGCGAGTGCTTCACGTTCTTTCCAATCGGGGAAGTAGTCATCAAGGTTGGTAAGGGCCACGTTATCTCCTCGCTCAGTCGCTGAAATTTACCCTGGCAGACCCGCGACACGTCATGGATCAACCCAGGGCGGGTTATGACGGCGCGCGATTCTAGCACCAAGTTACATGGGATAACATTGATCAACCTGCAATCCTGGCCTTGGGTCTCAGAACATCCAGCGCTAACGCCTACAAAGCGCCCAAGAATTGGGCGCCTATGCGTTAACGATAGCTTTGGTTGATGTTCGCCAGCACGTCATTACCCGGACACAGGGTGTCTTCGGCCAGTTCGTTCAAGGGCTGAGCCGTGGTTTCCATGATGTCATGGCATTCCACCGCGTCGGGATCCACATACAGCAACCCGGTGGCCACTTGGCCTTGTTCCTGCATTTTTTGCACATAGGTCAATGCACCAATGCGATCATGCGGATCATAGTCCGCATCAACCTTGTACAACTGCAGTGTGCTGCCGTCAGGCATGGCCACGCTTTCATGGGTGCCCTCGGCATAATCCGCGGTTATTTCTGGTTGGCCCAAGATCAAGTCCGCATTCACCACGCTACTGCTGTGTTCGCGTACGAACTCAAAACTCTTGGTAGAACCGTTGTGATTGTTAAACGCAATGCACGGCGAAATAACGTCGATAAAGGCCATGCCTTTATGTTTGAGCGCCGCTTTGATGAGGGGTACCAACTGACGCTTGTCGCCAGAAAAACTGCGGCCAACAAAACTGGCGCCCAGCTGTAGCGCAATGCTCACCAGATCGATGGGTTCGTAGAGGTTGGGTACCCCTTTCTTGCTGGTAGATCCTTTATCGTTGGTGGCAGAAAACTGGCCCTTGGTTAAGCCGTAGGTACCGTTGTTGTCTACCAAGTAGAGCATGTTGGTGCGCCGACGCACGACGTGGGCAAACTGGCCCAGACCAATGGAGGCACTGTCGCCATCACCGGACACACCGATACACATCAAATCGCGATTCGCTAGATTTGCCCCGGTCATGACGCTAGGCATGCGTCCATGCACCGAGTTAAAACCGTGGCTGCGGTTGAGGAAATAACTAGGCGTCTTAGACGAACAACCAATGCCAGACACTTTCGCAAATCGATGCGGCGGCAATGACAGCTCCGCACAGGCCTGGACAATGGCGGCACTGACCGAGTCGTGGCCGCATCCCGCACACAAGGTAGACACTGACCCTTCGTAATCCCGGCGGGTCAGGCCCAGATCGTTAAGCGGCAGATTCGGGTGATGTACCCTGGGTTTGGCTACAAAAGTCATGAGGTCACCTCGGTCAAACGGGCAAGTTTGTGCTCTTCGTAATAAGCGCTGATTTGTTCATCAATGTAGTCGGCCGAAATAGACAGCCCGGCAAAATACAAAATCGGTATCAACTTCGCCGGATCGGTCTGCAGTTCGTTGATCAGCAAGGTCCGCATTTGCGCGTCGCGGTTCTGCTCTACCACAAAGACTAGATCGTGATCTGCAACGAAGGCCTCAACCTCTTCACCGAATGGAAATGCGCGCACCCGGCAGGTATCCAGCTGTATACCACTGCTGGCCAACTTATCTAATGCCTCGGGAATGGGTAGCGATGTGGTGCCGTAAAACAGCACCCCTACCCGGTTACCCGCGCTGGAAATTTCTGCCTTAGGCACCAAACCTCTGGCGGTTTGCCACTTCAGCTGCAGACGTTCCATGTTGCGCTGATAGGCCGCTGGCGACTCGGTATATGCTGCGTACTCATCTCGAGATGTACCGCGAGTGAAAAATGCGCCTTTGTCAGGGTGCGTGCCTGGCAGGGTTCGGTAGCCCACCCCGTCGCCGTCCACATCCAGATAACGACCAAAGGTTTCTACTCGATCCAGATCTTCCGCTGACAGCACCTTGCCCCGGTCATAGCGGCGGCTATCGTCCCAATTCAAGGGTTCACTGAGGTTTTCGTTCATACCCAGTTCTAGGTCGCTGAGCACCAAAATCGGGGTTTGCAGTCGATCAGCCAAATCCAGGGCGTCAGCAGCAAAGTCAAAACACTCTTTGGGCGTCGCTGGAAACAACAGCGGGTGTTTTGTGTCGCCATGGGAAGCATAGGCCGCGCCGATCAGATCCCCTTGCTGGGTCCGGGTCGGCATCCCTGTGGATGGTCCAGAACGCTGGATATCCCAGATCACTGCCGGCAGTTCTGCAAAATAGGCCAAGCCAATGAATTCGGACATCAACGAAATGCCCGGGCCACTGGTGGCAGTAAACGCTCGGGCCCCATTCCAGGCGGCGCCAATGACGATACCAATGGCTGACAGTTCATCTTCCGCCTGCATGAACGCATAGTTTTTATGGCCAGTTTCCCGGTCAATACGCAATTTTTTGCAGTGCGTTTCGAAGCTCTCTGCAACCGACGTGGACGGCGTAATGGGATACCACGCACAGACCGTGGCACCTCCATAAAGACTGCCCAGGCCCGCGGCATCGTTGCCGTCCATCATGATGCGATCGCCCACAGCGTCGCTGCGTCGAACTTGCAAGGGCAGCGGCGCCTGCAAATATTCCAGGGCGTAGTTGCGTCCCAGCTCCAGCGCACGAATATTGGGCTCGATAAGGGCGTCCTTACCCTTATATTGGGTCGATACCATGCCGGTGATGACATCGAATTCGATGTTCAAAAGTCCTGCTAAAGCACCAAGATAGGTAATGTTTTTAAACAAACTTCTTTGTTTTGGATCCGCAAATTCCGGCAACATCATGTTGGCAATGGGCATGCCGATCTCGATGATGTCGCTGCGGGCCATTGTTCTAGGAAGCGGTTTGGAGTTGTCGTACAGCAGATACCCGCCAGGCACGATGCTGGCTATATCTTCCGCAAAGGTTTCCGCATTCATGGCCACCATAATGTCGACGCCTTCCCGCCGCCCCAGATAGCCCTGCTCGCTCACCCTAACCTCAAACCAGGTTGGGAGACCTTGGATGTTGGACGGAAAAATATTCCGCGTGGCTACGGGGATACCCATACGAAACAGCGCCTTGGCAAACATGCCATTAGCACTGGCGGAACCCGAGCCATTCACATTCGCGAAGCGTATGACGAAATCATTAATCTTAGTGGCCATGGACGTTATTCTCCGAAGGAGCCCATTTGGGGTATGTGAATCACCGAGCGCTGCATATCCCAAGCATTGGTGGGACAACGCTCTGCGCACAGACCGCAGTGCAGACAGACGTCTTCGTCTTTCACCATTACTCGCTGGGTTTTTAGCCCGCCTGAAACGTATAAATCCTGTTCAACGTTCAACGCGGGTGCCGTCAATGTCTGACGTAAGGCCTCTTCTGGCTGGTTCTCCACGAAGGAGATGCAGTCCATGGGGCAGATATCCACGCAAGCATCGCATTCGATACACAAGTTGTCGGTAAACACCGTCTGCACATCGCAATTCAGACAGCGTTGGGCTTCCTGGGCCGCCAATTTGGCGTCAAATCCCAGCTCCACCTCAACCTTAAGGTTATTCAGCGCATTTTCATGGGCCTCTAATGGCACTGCGTGGCGCTGCGCTGGATCGTGAGCCGAGTCGTAGGCCCATTCATGCACGCCCATCTTGGTGGACAGCAGATTTACGCCTTCAGGAGGCCGGTCGTTAATCAGATCCTTGCCCTGACAATACAGGTGGATACTGATGGCCGCTCGGTGTGCGTGGGCTGAGGCCCAAATGATGTTTTCTGGGCCGAAGGCACTGTCACCACCAAAGAACACCGATGGATTCGTCGATTGCAGCGTCACCTCATCGAGGGTTGGGCAATCCCACTTGTCGAATTCAATGCCGAGGTCACGTTCAATCCACGGACAATGGTTGTCCTGACCGATGGCCATCAACACATGGTCGCATTCAATAAATTCGTCGGGCTCGCCTGAAGGTTCATAGCGCAGACGACCATCTTCTCCGCGAACTGGGGTCACACACTCAAACACAACCCCTTTGAGTTTGCCGTTTTCATGCACAAACTCTTTTGGCGGGCGGTTATTGATGATGGGGATACCCTCGCGCATGGCATCTTCTTTTTCCCATTCCGATGCTTTCATCACCTCAAAGGCTGAACGCACCACCACTTTGACGGATTCGGCACCTAGCCGTAGCGAGGTTCGACAGCAGTCCATGGCTGTGTTGCCGCCGCCCATCACGATGACCTTGCCTTTGATCTCCGTTATGTGTCCAAAGGCAACGCTGCTCAGCCAATCAATACCAATATGGATGTAGTCGTCTACCGCTTCACGACCCTCGAGTTCCAAATCACGGCCTCGGGGGGCACCGGTACCCACAAAGTAAGCGTCGAATTTCTGCTCCATCAAAGCCTTCATGCTGTCGATGGCTTGACCGAAATGGCAGTGCACGCCCATATCCAAAATACGGTCGACTTCTTCGTCGAGGACTTCTTCAGGCAGACGGAACGCCGGAATTTGACTGCGCATAAAACCGCCGCCTTTCTCATCCTGCTCGAACAAATGCACTTCATAACCAAAGGGCAGCAAATCTCGAGCAACCGCCAAGGATGCCGGGCCCGCACCAATCAAGGCGATGCGCTTGCCATTTTTTTGTTCTGGCACCTTAGGTAAATAGGCGCTGATATCACCCTTGTTATCCGCCGCGGCTCTTTTGAGTCGACAGATTGCTACCGGCGTCTCTTCAGTGCGGACTCGTCGGCAGGCAGGTTCGCAAGGGCGGTCGCAGGTACGACCTAACACGCCGGGAAACACATTGGAGTCCCAGTTCAGCATGTAGGCTTCGGTGTATCGTTCTTGAGCGATCAGGCGAATGTACTCAGGTACGGGTGTATGTGCCGGACAGGCGTACTGGCAATCCACTACTTTGTGAAAGTAGTTCGGGTCAAAAATATTGGTTGGTTCCATAAATGCTGAACACGCCCGGCGGTTACGCTTGTGCGCAAGGCCAGGGTCCCTCCTCCCCTCTATGTCACGTATTGATCACGTAATGCTACTTAGTGCTAATCGTCAACGGTCGACGAATGTATCCCCATCGCACTGGTGCGACTGCAGGACTCTAGCCCAGCCTTGGATGTTACGCCAGTACTCGCCAGCCAGTATTTCCACAAAAGGTATACAAAAAATGTCCAGGGTCTGGGACCACCAAAGTCCGCTCCAGACAACGGCTGCCGGGTGCTGAAAGCGATTCCGTCACTGACATACCATTTCACTGGAGGTACACTGCGCCGCTTCGCCAGCGTGCTACTGGCCTACCCAAAGGACCATCGTTAAATCACCATGCCAGCGTCCATGGAAGTCGGATCAACGGCGATTGACCCGGAACAACTAACCCCCAGTACCGTCCTTCCCGAACGCCCCGGCATGAGCCTTGGCTGGGCTGGGCTGGCAGGCAGCAGTGACATGCTGGCCGTCGTGGCGTTGGCACAAAAAGTGGACCAGCTATGCGTGGTCATCACCCAAGAACCTGGGCGATCTGATCGCTGGCAACATGGCATCGGTTTTTATACCCACCATGACGGTACCGAACTGGCGAATATGCGCTTCCCGGATTGGGAGACCCTGCCCTACGATGCATTTTCTCCGCACCAAGACATCATTTCCGAGCGGCTAAGCACCCTGCAATCCCTGCGTTCTGCGACCAAGGGCGTGTTGACGGTACCCGTCTCTACCCTCATGCAAAAGGTGCCGCCACTAAGCTATTTGGACGGTGCCTGCTTCGAGCTGTCCTGCGGACAAACATTCGATACCGCCGCGCAGCGCTTGCACCTTGAGGCTGCCGGGTATCAAAGCGTCGAAACGGTCACTGAACGTGGTCAGTACGCAGTGCGCGGCGCGTTAATGGATGTTTACCCCATGGGTGCCAAACTCCCCGTGCGCATTGACTTGCTCGATGACGAAATCGACACCCTGCGCACTTTCGATCCTGACTCCCAGCGCACGGTAGAACGCATAACCAGCCTAAGCCTGTTACCGGCGAAAGAATTCCCCTTTGATGATGACGCCATCGCGGGTTTTCGGCGGCGTTGGCACGACACCTTTCAAGTGGATGTTCGTCAATGCAGCATTTATCAAGATGTGAGCAGCTACATCACGCCCAACGGCGTCGAGTACTACCTGCCCTTGTTCTTCGATGAGCTGGCCAGTCTTTTCGACTACTTGCCCGAAAGCGCGGTCTACATCACCGAAGCGGGTGTGGCCCAAGCGGCTAGGAATTTTGAGCATGAAATTGAATCTCGGTACGAATCCCTGCGACATGACGTCGAACGGCCAATTTTGTCACCGCCCACGCTGTACCTGAGCAGCGAGGAACTGAGTCAAAAATTGAATCAGCACCCTCGAGTGCGTTTGGACGATGGGCCCAGCAAACATCAGCGACAATTCCGCACTTGGGACTTACCCGTGCTGGCCGTGAACCCCAAGTCTGAGAATCCGGCAGCGGATCTTCAACGCTTCGTTGCTGAGCAATCCAAGCCAGTATTATTTGTTACCGAGTCCGCTGGTCGGCGGGAAGTGCTGGATGAGCTGCTGCGTAAAAGCCAGATTCAAGCCAAACCGGTGGACGGTTTTGAGGCTTGGAACAAAGCCAACCCAACCAGCATCTGCGTGGGTCCCATTGAAGAAGGCATGATTCTGGACAGTGGGATCATCATCTGCGAGTCCCAGGTTTTAGGTTCTCGGCCAGGGGCTGGGCGCAAAGAGAACGGCAAACGGGTCATCGATCCGGACCAGATTGTGCGAAACCTTACCGAGCTGAGCATGGGCGCACCGGTAGTGCATGTGGAGCATGGCGTCGGGCGCTACCTTGGCCTGCAAACCCTCACCATCGATAACAACGCTGAAGAATTCTTAACCTTGGGCTACGCGGGCGATGCCAAACTCTATGTGCCCGTAACCTCTCTGCACCTGATTGGTCGCTATGCCGGAGCCGACGAAGAGCATGCTCCCCTGCACCGCCTTGGGTCTGACCAGTGGGAACGAGCGAAGAAAAAAGCCGCAGAAAAAGTCATCGATGTGGCGGCAGAGCTGCTGGACATTTATGCCCGCCGGGCCGCGAAAAAATCCCACCAGTTGCAAGCCAACCAGAGCGACTATGAAGTATTCGCCCAGGAATTTGGTTTTGAAGTCACACCAGATCAGGCCATTGCCATTGAAGAAACCCTTGCGGACATGGCCCAGGAACAAGCCATGGACCGACTGGTTTGTGGCGACGTTGGCTTTGGCAAAACCGAAGTGGCCATGCGGGCAGCCTTTGTCGCCGTGCAAAGCGGTAAACAGGTGATCTTGTTAGTACCCACCACGCTGCTGGCGCAGCAGCATTTTGATTCCTTCCGCGACCGTTTTGCCAACTGGCCTGTGACCATTGATGTGGTCTCTCGTCAGCGCACCCAGAGCGAAATCGACGACATCGCCCAGCGCTGTATCAGCGGCAATCTGGATATATTGATTGGCACCCACAAACTGCTGAGCCCAGAATTCCGTTACCGAGATCTGGGGCTAGTTATTATTGACGAAGAGCACCGATTCGGCGTGCGCCAAAAAGAACGCCTCAGGGCCATGCGGGCTGAGGTAGAC
>JAYOSS010000089.1:618-2816 GCA_038139355.1 Gammaproteobacteria bacterium | reverse complement strand
TCTCAGCGGTTTGCGTGATCTGTCGATTATTGCCACGCCTCCTGCCAAGCGTCTGTCCATCAAAACCTTTGTGCAGCCCCAACGTGAACAAGGCATCAAAGAAGCCATCACTCGAGAACTGATGCGGGGAGGACAGATTTTTTACCTGCACAACGAGGTGCGATCTATCGAGCAAGCCGCGACGGACCTAGAGGCACTGGTTCCAGAAGCGCGAGTGGGTGTCGCCCACGGCCAAATGCGCAGCAACGAAATGGAACAGGTGATGAACGAGTTTTATCACCGTCGCCTTAATGTCCTAGTCTGTACCACCATTATTGAGACCGGTATCGACATTCCCAACGCCAACACCATCATTATTGAGCGCGCAGACAAATTTGGACTGGCGCAATTGCACCAGCTCCGGGGACGGGTTGGCCGTAGCAACAGACAAGCCTATGCCTACCTGCTAACCCCAGATAGCAAAAGCATGACCGGCGACGCGATTAAACGCCTAGAAGCCATTGAGGCCGCTGGCGAACTTGGCGTGGGATTTACCCTAGCTACTCAAGACATGGAAATCCGCGGCACTGGCGAACTGTTGGGCGACGATCAATCTGGGCAAATAGAGTCCATTGGCTTTTCGCTGTATATGGACATGCTAAACCGGGCGGTAGAGGCGTTGCGATCGGGCAAAATCCCGGACCGCGACATACCCTTGGAGCCGGTCAGTCAGGAAGTCAATCTCCACGTTGCTGCACTGATTCCCGAAGACTATCTGCCCGATGTGCAAAGCCGGTTGATACTCTATAAGCGAATCGCCGGGGCAGCAGATCAACAGGAGCTAGATGATCTTAAGGGAGAAATCATCGACCGCTTCGGTTTACTGCCTACGTCGGTGCAAAACCTGTTCGTTATCACCAGCCTAAAGCTGCAAGCCCAAGCCTTAGGCATTATCAAAGTCGACATTGGCGACACGAAGGGCAAGCTGGAGTTCAGCAAAACCACTACCGTGGAGCCTATCGCCATCGTGCGTCTCGTCCAGCAACAGGCCAACACCTATCGGCTAGACGGCGCCTCCACCCTTCGAATCGAGCAGCAACTTGGGGAATTCCACGATCGCGTAGCGTTTGTTGAAGAGCTGTTTGAGGTATTGTCTGCCAAAGCCGCATAGACGAGGACTGCCCCTTAACATGGCGATCGACCGCAACCAGCCTCCATACCCAAACCGTACTAAGAGAAGCGCTCTGGGTTTACGTTTGGTGTGCGTGCTGGGGCTGTTGACGGGACCCGCCACGGCAGCATCTCAGCTCAACCCCCAAACTCCAGTGGATTACAGCGCTACCGAACTGGCGGCCCTGACCTCCCTGCAGGAGCTGATTCCTAAGGAGCGCTTCGACATTGAAGTCATTATCTTCAAGCATCGAGATACTGGCCATGGATTGCTCGCCACCATGCAAACATCCGCAGAAATTGGCGCTGATCCGGATGGGCCGCTAAGCCAAGACCCGCCCACTGCTCTGAGCAAGCGGCAGGATCCTCGGGAACCGTTGTTGCTGGATACACCGCGAACGCTGCCACCTCAGTTTTACGGACTGCTGCCAAGCCCAGATATCTCTGAATCAACCATGCCATTTGGGCCTGCAAGCAGAGATTACTGCTGGGCTTTACTGAACGACGACCTAGAGACCAACGACACCCTATTACCCACTGGGGCTGCGCACACAATCCCGCTTTCTCCGTGGGAGTCCATGCTTTTTGCCGGTGGTCCAGAAAATGCCGCCAACGATGCCGAAACGAATACCACCAAACCATTGTTGTTGGGGGCATCATCGTCATTGAACCAGACTGATGCTCCGGCCATGGATCTACCCGACAACGTAGCGAACAACTCTAACACCCCAGCCTCTGACCGCGGCCCTGCCCTAGGCCTTACCGACGACTCAAGAAATGAGCTTGATCCATGGTTTCAAGACGACGACTTAATGACCGTAGATCAGAGTTTTGGCCAAGCCACGGCCATAGCATCGCCTGAGCAGACCGGCCTTGTGCCTCAAAGCCACGCCCAAGTAGTCACGACACCCTATCTAGCCTTGATTAGCGCATTGACCCGTTTTCAGAAACATCTTCAGGACAGCGAATTCCAAGCGCTACCGACAGACGCCTTAAGTCTGACCCGCCAAGCCCAACAACTGGAGCGCTCGGGTACTTTTCAGGTATTG
>JAYOSS010000089.1:0-608 GCA_038139355.1 Gammaproteobacteria bacterium | reverse complement strand
AAATCCTCCAGGCACTTTGACGCCGAGTGTGTCCAGGTTTTGGATCATTTCGCCTGGCAGCAGCGTGTTCCGCCCCGGAACCAGCCCCAACACATCTACCTGCGAGTTGGCGATAGCTTGCAAGGCACCCTCGCGATTACCTTGGGGCGCTATCTACACACTGCAGCCACGCTTTGGCTGCACCCTGACGCGGACTTAACTTTGGTAACAGGCGAAAACGAACTGGAGGCAGCGCAATCAGCGGGCGCTCAGCGGGCTTATGCGCTTATGAACCAAAGCCGACGCATGCGCAGCGGCGAGCTGCATTACTTCGACCATCCACTATTTGGCATGTTAGTGCGAATTAATCCCGTTGAGCACGATGAAGCCACGAAGGCTCAGTTCGAGGCCTTCAAAGCTCAGCTGGAACAAAGCGCTCCCTAAACCCTTTGCTGCCCCTTGTTTGCTGAACAAGTGCGTTACAGCGTACTAGCGTCACGAACCGAACACCTACTCTCTGGGTGGTCAGGCTGAAATGCTCAGCTCAAAAGACCCTAGCGCCAATAGAGCCCAGATAAATTACGACAATAGCCATGGCAGTCTAGGCCGCAGCCAAAAAGGTTCTGTGG
>JAYOSS010000088.1:5363-10572 GCA_038139355.1 Gammaproteobacteria bacterium | reverse complement strand
TTTGCTCAGAACCAAGTCAATTTGGTTCGTCCATTGGTTTGTCTTTTCGGTGTAGGCGCAGTCACGATTACATTGAAAAATCACAGCCGTGTGATCTTCCAGCGCCGAGCCAGTGCGATCGAACACTTGGGTCTTTAACGCGTCCGCAGAGCCAAAGTTGAAGTATTGGTCCACCGCACGATAGTTAGGATTGGCCGCTTTTTTCGTGGTGAGGATTTCGCACTTCGATGGTGAGGGGGTCACAGAACGGGATTCATAGCCGTCGGTAAACAGCCGAAACAGGGTTGCCGACTCCAGCTCATCCATTACCGGCAATTCATACACATACTCGCGGCTGACACAGGCATAGAGTTTGCCTTGGCGCGTGCAGCCAGGACTGAGGGTTCCCGCGGTGTTACGCGCCACGCCGCCGGAAACCACTCGGTTTCGCTCCAGCACGACAATGCGCGCGTCCACCGCGCACAGCTCGCTACCGGAACATGGGTACACATCAAAGCGCTCGCTCTCAACGCTATCCACCCTGACCGTAGAGCATGCCGACAGCAAGCCAACAGCCAAGAGCATCAACATCCATTGGGGTGCACGAAAATAGGGAGTTTTTTCAAAGAACGACAACGCCGTTGAGCCCATACCAGAGCGCAACTTGCGGAGGATGCTGTCGACTCCATCTGGCGATTTACGGTCTATGCCCATCTAACTATCCACTAAAAATAAACGACACGCTTAACGTGCTTTATCCGACAGATGCTGACGAACCCCGAAGCGACACACGCCGAACTTTCGGTTTGATTCCTTTAAAACGTTACTAATTAAGCAAACATCTGCAGGCCTAGATACTAAGCACCTCTATCCACTTTGACTACGGCCACCCCGAAAACCCTACAGAGACCTTTGTGAATATACCGTGAGTTGACAGCGTCTCGACCTGAGCAGTGATCAGCGATTTGCGGGTGATTGCGGAAAAATAGCGGGCGATGGGATGTTAAAGATCACCTACATCAGACAAGCAGGGAGGAAAAGGCTCAGGGATAGGACTCACCCGGACCGGCTTTGTGACTGCCGGTCCGGCTGCTGTGATGCCATTGATGACAACAGCGACGGCCAAGGGTCATTAGCGCCACAGACTGACGACTCAGATCATCACGGGTGTGCTAGGCAGCAGTATTAGTCGTCATCAAAGCCTAAAAACCGAGCCGCCTCGTCCACGCTTTTGCGCTCTGAGACCACGGCGTTGGCAGGAAACGAATCATCTGGCCAGCCCAAGGCAACGGCCTTCATGATGACTTGGTCTTCGGCAATCTTGGCGTGCTCGCGCACAACTGGTGATTGCATGATGCCTTGACTGTTGATGACGGCGCCGAGGCCCCGAGACCAGGCCGCATTAACCAGCGCCGTGGTCACCGCCCCGCAATCAAAGGCGGTATCGTCGCTGTCCGCTAACACTCGATCGTAGGTGATGATGACGCACACTGGCGCATCAAATTGACGAAAACCCCGCAGCACCCAGTCCTGACGTTTTTCTGTGTCCTCCCGAGCAATACCCATGGCAGCGAACAACTGCTTTGCTACTCCGACCTGGCGGTCCCGATGATCGCCCTCAAAGGCCTTACCAATGCGGAACTCTCGAGAATGGGGTACGCCCGCCAGATTGCGTTCGGTATTGCCGGCTCGAATCCGATTCAACACCTCACCTGACACCACGGTGAAATTCCACGGCTGGGTATTCATGGACGATGGTGAACGCATGGCGATGGTCAAAATTTCTTTAATCAGCGCCTTAGGCACTGGATCAGGTTTGTAACCACGAATACTGCGGCGTCCGAGAAGCACATCATCAAACTGCACGTTCATCTCCTGTTGTAAAAGGGCTAAGTGTAATGGAACACGCTGCCCGGCGCGCCGGTTACGGCAGTTATCTTGCCGCAGCTGTGAAATCCTCCGGCGTGCCACTGGCGGGCCAGAGACAAACCCCTGGAGGCTAACTAAAGTGCTTACCGACCCGTCACCACCTTCAGATCCACCAGACTTTGAGCACCCGCTTGGATCGCCGTTTCGGCGTCACGAGGCTTCCAGCCAAGGGCCAAAGCCGGTGAGATATCCACGGCCTTAACTCGACCTAAGTCCGGCAAAAACTGCTTAATCTCTTGCAAAAAAACGCCAGCAATGCGGGCAACCACATTCGGCATTTGCGCGGTGGGAACCTTCAGCTGAGGATGTGCCGCTTTTACCGTCTTTGCGATATCAACGAACCAGCGAAAACCATTGGCGCACAAGTAACGATTGCCTGCGGCTTCCGGTGCTTCCAGGGCCAGACGATGGAGTGACGCCA
Organism: Gammaproteobacteria bacterium; assembly: GCA_038139355.1. Taxonomy (GTDB): domain Bacteria; phylum Pseudomonadota; class Gammaproteobacteria; order Pseudomonadales; family Azotimanducaceae; genus UBA4421. Next base: position 8,243 of record JAYOSS010000088.1, on the reverse strand, counting down.
CGTCACGAACGTCCACCACCTCAAAACCAAGCTTGGGCAAGATCGGATAAGCCCCGGACATCAGCAGATACAGCGCCTCAAGAGAGCTGCCATAGTCCGCCTCCAGAGCTGGCCCCAACACCAACGCCGGATTGATCGTTACCAGCTCCAGTCCGTGGTTATTCGCGTACTCCCAAGCCGCCTTTTCAGCAATGGTTTTGCTCTTTACGTAGGGGGACAGATCCGTCCGCGACAAGTCCGTCCAATCCTCATGAGTAAAGGTACCGCTGTCTCGGTTGCCGGACATCACCGCCGCAACCGAAGAAGTCAGCACCACGCGCTTGATGCCGTTGGACGTCGCCGCCTTGAGGACATTGAGCGTGCCTGTTTTGGCGGGCACGATGACTTCGTTTTCGTCCTCCGGCTGCACCACGGGCACCGGCGATGCCAGATGCAAAATCGCATCGCAGCCTCGCGCCGCCTCTACCCAACAGTACTCGTCCATCAAATCCGCAGATACGAACTCTAGCGCATCGGTTCTATCCGAATGCTGGGCAAGCGTGGACTTGATCGATTCGCCCCTGGCCCCATCACGCAAGGTGCCCCGCACCTCATAGCCATTTGCCAGCATCTCTAAAATGCAGTGACTGGCAATAAAACCACTGGCCCCCGTTATCAAAACCTTTTGCATGGTGCTTCCTTCGTTAATCCAAACGGGGCTTCTACCCTATTTGCGCCAAAAAATCCCACGCTAAAACCTCACCTCAATCCTCACCTCAACCCATGGTTCGACAAGACATTTGGCGCAGTGGCTAACGGATCTGAACCCAGTGCCCATCTCTCACCTTTGACTCGTTGGCATGTCACAGCAAAAATGATGCAGCTTGCAATCAAAGGACCACCAATGAACCACGCCCAAACCGATGCCCCAGAATTCATCTCGTTAGAAGCCGCTGCGGCCATGACCACGGGGACCCGAGTCACCTTTATTCCAGGCATGCCCGCCCTCTATGCCGAAGCCCTCAAAAACATTTGCTACGTCAAAGGCGTGCCGTTAATTCGTGCGCTGCATCCCATGATGGGCGTGGATAAAGAAACCGGCGAAGACCGACAAGCCAAACTCTACGAGCTGACTCGTCAAACCGGCCTGCCCACCATGTTCCACAATGCCGAGCGGCCTCGAAACGTTTGGATCGAGCAGTTAACCCTGGCCGAAAGTATCGGCGCGGCCAACGCGCCCAAACTCATCCCCGACAACTTCGCCCAGCGCGCAGAGATGCTGGGACTTTGCGCCGTGATCCTCGGCGAAGACGGCATGGTTTGGAACATGAGAATTATGAGCGACAGCCCGTTGGCGCAAAAATACGGCTATTCAGAACACGCCAGCGCAGCCGCACCGGGCAAAGTGGCCGAGGTCATCAACCTCATCGACACACGACTCGCCGCCCAAGAACAACAGGGCTCGCCTTACCTGGTGGGCGACGCGATATCTGCGGTAGACGTGTATTGGGCGACCATGAGTATGTGCATACTGGTCCCGCCTGCGGACATCATGCCGGTGACCCAGCAAAACAAGGGCATGCTGAAGTACTTTGGGATGAACGGACAAATTCCCGTCATTGCTGAGGCACTAGGCCATCGTATTGAGCAACACCAGCGTCACATCCTGGCCACCTATTGCGAAACACCCGCCGTATTAGGTGGGGACCCGTTGTAGGACTCGCGTAACACCACAGTAACACCAGATTTTTCTGCTCGGCACGGGTCTCCCGACGACCCAAAAAGTCTGGGACAAAGCCAAGTAAATACGGATGCCAGCGGGCTCAGTGCTTGCGCTGATGTTTTATCCTTTGCAGCTTGTGTAGCATGACCGTCGCTTTTAAGGACCCAGATATATGTTCATTCGCGACCTTTGGTATGTCGCGGCATGGAGTCACGATCTCGACAACGAACCACTGGGGTGCATCATTACCGGCGTGCCCGTGGTCTTGTACCGTCGCGCGGACGGGGTTGCCGTTGGTTTAGAGGACCGCTGCCCTCACCGCTTTGCGCCATTATCCAATGGCCGCATTGACGGCGACGATTTGCGCTGCATGTATCACGGCTTGCGTTTCGGTTGCGATGGCGTGTGCAACGAGATGCCCGCCCGTGATCAGGCTCCACCCCTTCGCGTCCGGTCTTTTCCTGTGGAGAAGCGATAGGACTGGGTTTGGGTGTGGATGGGCGACCCAGAGCTTGCTAACCCCGACGAGATTCCAGAGGCCTTCGGCTTACAGGGTGACTACGACATGCGCTCTGGCGCTATGGATTACGACGCGAATTGGGAATTGATCAACGACAATCTGTGCGACCTTTCCCACCTGGATTTTTCCCATGAAACAATCTTGGGCGCAGCCAGCGGCGCGAAATGGAGCCCAGACCAACCAACCATCGAAACCTTAGACAATGGCTTACGCTTTACTCGATGATTCCCAGGTGCGCGCCTGTCCGCTAGCAGCGACAAAAAAGTCGACACCTACAGCAGCTATCGCTACCTGCTGCCGGGCTTGTTTTTGATGACCACAGAGCTGTATCCGGTCGGATCGGCCCAGCGCTACGACTTTGGCGCCCCCCAAGAAACGCCCATGTCTCGGCGGGTGGAACAGCAGGCTGTGACTCCCATGACCGAGGAACGCACGCGATGTTTTTTCTCGTCTGGTTTCGCCGCAGACACCTTGCCGCCGAAATTGCTGCAAGCGGCCTTCGAGGTGATTGATGCAGCCTTCGCGGAAGACAAGCAGATCATCGAAGGACGACAAAGAATCATAAACCTGACACCGGCGGACGAACGCATGTTCGCCACCCCCAAGATCGCGGCGTTTACGCTTTCCGCAAACTTGTCCGCGAACGCATCGCCATGGA
>JAYOSS010000088.1:0-5263 GCA_038139355.1 Gammaproteobacteria bacterium | reverse complement strand
AAGATCGCGGCGTTTACGCTTTCCGCAAACTTGTCCGCGAACGCATCGCCATGGAGTGGTCTGATTCTTCCGCGATCACTTAGCGCGATGATTGAAAGCGATGATTTAAAGCGATGACGAAAAGCGCTGGACCGGCCCTAGGCCACCCTCATGTTGGCATTTTGGAAGGATGAGCCTGCCTACTGAAAGCCACCCATACCACCGCACTGGAGGAATTTGTTAGACCCTGACTTCAGGGGCTATGATCCGGGATCACTTGCAACCAACCGTGACCCATCTATGCGCAATTTCTCCATCTTTGAGCTCGCCAGCTTCGAACTCTCTTCTTTCAAACTCTCAGCCCCCAAACGCCACGTCGGCAAACTCATCGCCCTGTGCTTGACCGCTTATTTCGCCATGTTCGGCATCGTTGCCGAACAAGCGGTTGCTCAAACTCAGGCAGACCACAGCCAAAATTCGATGGCTTCCGGCGCTTGGCGCACCATCGAACCGGGTGGAGATACCCTATGTTCCGACGGTACGCCCTATCGTTTTTTGGTTCGGCCGGGTGATCCCACCAAGCTACTGTTCCACCTTCAGGGCGGCGGCGGGTGCTGGCGCCGGGAAAACTGCGATCCCAACATGCAGCCTACCTATCGCATCAACACCGAAGACCTCACCCCGCCCAGCGATGGCGTGTTTGCATTCGACAACAAGAACAATCCGTTTGCAGACTATTCCGTCGTCATGGTGGCCTACTGCAGCGGTGATATTCACTTGGGTAGCAGGGATATGGAGTACCCGGCGGTAACACCTGACCAACAACCGCTAACGATATATCATCGTGGGCGCGCCAATGTGGAATCAGCGCTGCAGTGGACCTACGCGAACCTTCCAGCGCCAACCGAGGTGTTCGTATCTGGCTCCTCCGCTGGCGCTCTGCCAAGCCCCATGTACGCCAGCCTGCTGGCAGATCACTACCCAGATGCTAAGTTTGCCCACCTAGGGGATGCCGCTGGGGGTTATCTCTTTGACACGCCGGACACTCGGCCTCGGGATATTTGGGGAACCTTCGAGTTTCTCAACAACACCCCGGGGTTCGAAAACATTCCCGGCAGCGCCTTCAGTTACGAGGCGCTCTACACAGCGGCGGCCGAGGCCAACCCACAAATTTTGTTCGCCCGCTACGACAATGCGGAAGATCGGGCCCAGAAAGCGTTTCTCGCTATGCGCGGCGTCACCGACATCAGCCTGCTCACCTCGCTGCAAGCCAACAATCAGGACATTCGCAATCAGGTGAAGAATTTTCGCGCCTATATTGCTGGGGGTGACCTACACACCATCCTGGGTAAGGCCGAGTTTTACGAGCTGACGGCGCAAGATATAACCATACGGGATTGGGTGGCGGCGCTGGCCAAGCGACAACCAGTAGTAGACGTGCAATGCCAAGATTGCACGGTTCATCAAACGGTCAAGTAACCCGGCAAACCACCGAACCGACAGAACCGCGGGCCAACGCTCTTGAGCTTGGCCCTTGGCAAAAACCTAAGGCTGTGGGCCTTAGGTAATGAGTCCTAGGCTCTGGTTCTTAGGCTCTGGGCTCAGGCTCTGTGCCGAAGCACCTGGCCCGGTGCCGCCCCAGTCAATTCGTCATCACGCAGGGTCACCACGCCGTTGATCAATGTGGCCACATAGCCTTCTGCACGCTGGGTATAGCGCGGTGCTCCGCCAGGAAAATCGTGGACGATCTCTGGCTGCCGCTCGCCGATGCGAGACAAGTCAATGACGTTCACGTCTGCCCGCATACCTTCTGCCAGCACGCCACGATCGGTCAGACCCAGCACCGCAGCAGGACCAGAGGTCATGCGACGTACCGCCTCTTCCGCGGTGAAGTGCCCCCGGTCGCGAACCCAGTAACTGAGCAGGAAGGTAGACCACCCCGCATCCATGATCTGAGACACGTGGGCCCCGGCATCTCCGAGACCAGGATACAGGTGCTCGCTGCCGTAAAGTCCGGCCAGCTCATCCACATTCATGGAGAACATGCGGTAGTTGAACAGCGCGAGACCGTCGCTCTCGATGGTTAGACGCACGAAGGTTTCGATCCAATGCTCTCCCGCCGCCTCGGCGATGGCGCCCAGGGATTGCGTCCCAATGTAATCCGGTTGCTTGTCCGTACCCAGCGGGAACGCCTGCTCAAGAGGCAGCTTCGCACCCATGGCCTTACCTTCCTCAATCAGCGCCGCACGTGCGTCACCGTCGCGCAGCTCTGCCAGTCGACCCGCAAGATTCTTCTGTCGCAAGGCGCGCCAGCGGTCGCCTAAAATAGGTACGCCAGCCTGTAGTCCGAACAGATAGCCCGAGCCCCGCACGTGGGCAATGGCCGTGACATTGCGGCCTTGGCAAAGCGCGTCGAGTCGCGCTGCCGCCTCTTGCCCATCCCCGGCTTCCGGGCCAGTGCCGTAGCTGAAGAGCACGCGCCCGGGACCTGCGTCGGCTAAGGCCGCCACCTCGGGCATCGGCGATCCAACCAATTGCACCAATCCGCCCGCAGCCGCTACTCGGCGTGCCAGACCTTCCAGCTCGCCAACTTCGGCAAAGGTGCCAGGAATGGAGCGCCCATCCGGACCTTTGTGGGCGTCAAATCGATTGACAGAAAAGCCGAAGGCACCGGACTGCAAGGCCTCAGCCACCACGGCTTCCATTTGCGTGCGTTCTTCCGCAGTCGCCACGTCTTCGTAAGCGCGGTCACCCATCACATAGGTGCGAACAGCGCTGTGGCCTACCAACCCGGCTATATTGAGGGTATTTCCAAGCCGCTCTAAGGCATCCAAATAACCGCCGTAGCTTTCCCAATCCCAAGGTAGACCCGTGAGAATGGCGTTTTTGGGAATGTCTTCGACGGTCTCCATCATGGCCGCCAGGGTTTCCCGGTCCCCGGGCTTACAGGGCGCAAAAGTCACGCCACAGTTGCCAATCAGTGCGGTGGTAATGCCGTGCCAGCTCAGCGGCGTCAGCGCCCGATCCCAGCCAAGCTGAGCGTCTAAGTGGGTATGAATATCAACAAAGCCAGGGGTAACCAGCGCTCCTTGGACATCGATTTCTTCTGCGCCTTTTGCCGACACTTGGCCAATTTCCCGAATCACGCCATCCGCAATAGCCACATCGGCAGTGCGCGGCGCCGCGCCCGTTCCATCCACCACGGTTCCACCGCGAAGCACTACATCCATAACCCTCTCCCGTTGTCTTTGTTCGAATGAAGCACTCCGTTTTACTCGCAACGCCCTGAACCCGCAAGGCGAAGACCTGGGCGCGGCATGCTAACGGCCAATCTCCAAGGCACCCTGAGTGCGCCGCAAACCGCGTTAAAGTAGCCCTTGGGGGCAATCTGCAATCAGTCTGTTGGCTTCGCTAGATTGCCCAGCGCGGCCTCACCCATCAGCGGGTTTGTGCCGTTGATCATGTTCTCGGCCCGGTCCCGAATCATTTGGTCAAAGTGATCGTGGGGCAGAATGTAGAGACGGTCGGCCCGAATACCGTCAAAAACGATGTCGGCAATCGCAGCCGGCTGCATGCCCTGTCGAAGAATCTCCTGAAACATGGCCATGCGCTGCTCGTCTTCAGGCGTGAGCGGTTGCGGCGCTTCGTCGTTGGTGAGATCAGCCGGCCGATTGCGGCCGCTGTTGAAGATGTTGGTATTGACGAAACCAGGGCAGAGCACCGAGCAGCCAATTTGCGTGCCTTCTGCCTTGAGATCCACGGCGAGATTTTCCGTCAGCGCCACCACCCCGTGCTTGGTGACGGAGTAAAGCGCGTTAGTGCTGCCGCCGATGATCCCGGCGATGGAGGCGGTGTTGACGATATGACAGGGCGAATTCTGGGAAATCATTTGCGGCACAAACACACGCTGCCCGTAGATCACGCTCCACAGATTGACACCTAACACCCAGTCCCAGTCTTTTTGCGTGGCGTTCCAAGAATTGCCGCCGCCGCCAACGCCTGCGTTGTTGAACAGCAGGTGCACACCACCCAGTTTTTCCACGGCTTCATCCCGCACCTTGCGCAACTCGGCTTCCATGGCCACGTTGGTGACCATAGGCAGTACCTGATTATTAGTGGTGGCCTGCAGTTCAGCCGCTGCCTGTTCCAGCACCGCTTCTTCGATATCCACCATCACTACGTGCATACCTTCGGCAATACACCTTTCCGTGAGCGCCTTACCGATACCGCTTGCCGCTCCCGTAATCACAGCGACCTTGCCCGCAAATTCCTGCATGAAAATCCCCTCGTAAAAAGAAACGAGTATAGCTGCGAGTCCTGGGTAAGTCTGAACGGTTGTCTAAAGTTCAGCAGACAGAAAGCCCCTTGCACCCACGATGGCTCACCAGGTGATCCGAGGGGCGCAAAACAGCCGCTGGTCCCCCCTATCTACAACTGCCCTCTCGAGCAAAGTTTCAATGTAGCAGCCAGCCGCCAAGGTGAAAAAGAGCAAAGAAACCAAAAAACACCGCGTAGGCAATCATAAGGCCGCTAAAAACTTTGCGGTCTCCTTCATCAGTTACGAGCACTTTGACTAAGCGCCAACGGAATCAGCGCCAACGGCCCCGCCGATCAGGAAAACCTCGTTAAGTCGGTGAACAACAATACCAATACGACAAAGGTCACTTTCCCTCATATGCTAGGAGCCGGCTCTGGCACTAGGTAAGCTACGGCTTCGAACTGGGGGTAATGATCATGATGCTTAAGTCAGCTCAAAGTGCGCTGCGGCGTATTAAGAAATCAATGACGTATACATTGATTCCTGCTGTGCTGCTGGTCTTTGGCAGCTTATGCTATGGAGCCGTCACTTCGCCAAGGCCTCAGCCTATGACCTTCCCCGCCGCTCCGGATGCTCCCGAGGGCATGCAGATCCTCGAAAGCGAGGCCGACGGAAGCGTCGTCGCTTTCCTTCCAAACCTTCCCTTTCCCACGGAGGACGGCGCAGATAGCTACCTTCATCTGTTGACGCCGGGGCTTGAGCTCACACCGCGGGGGCCCGTGACCCAGGGTCCACCTCGGCCCCTTGTGGTTTATGTACCTGGTTCGGCGTGGCTACCACAGAACCTTGATCGTTCAGTGCCCCGCCTCGCCGCCTTTGCGGAGGCAACGGGCTATGCCGTTGCAATGGTTGCATACCGCCCCTCCACCGTCGCGAAGGCGCCAGCACAGCTTCACGATCTCAAAGCCGCGTTGAACCACCTCCAAGGGGAACAGGCTCGCTGGAACCTCGCGGCGGACACGGTGG
>JAYOSS010000087.1:0-10595 GCA_038139355.1 Gammaproteobacteria bacterium | reverse complement strand
GCCAGACCATACGCAAAGGCGACAAAGTGGTGATGTGGTACATCAGCGGCAATCGAGACGAATCTGTCATCGACCAGGCCGATGAGTTCATCATTGATCGACAGAACCCGCGCCACCATGTGTCGTTTGGGTTTGGCATTCACCGCTGCATGGGCAATCGCCTAGCGGAGATGCAGCTGCGCATCTTGTGGGAAGAGATTCTCAAACGCTTTCACACCGTCGAAGTGGTGGGGCCAGAAAAGCGCGTGCACTCGAACTTCGTGCGCGGCTATACCGAACTGCCGGTCGTCGTGCACCCTCACTAGCGGATCAAGCACCAGACGAGAGGCCTTCGCTTTGACCCTGAATCAAACCCGTGGGGCATTGGCCGTGGCGTTGATCGCCGCCTGCCTGTGGCAGGTGGCCAGTGCCTGCAGCGATTATCAGCGCGACAAAAACCAAGCCCAGGCCGCCCACCAGCGCTGTCTAAGCAACTTAGAGCAACAGGCAGGCCAGCTAACCAGTGGCGTCTGGCCTTGCTGGCACTCTCAGTTGGCTTTACGCAACATTCAAAGCCATCAGGCTCTGCTGGCGGCGCTCACCCCCAGCAGCCGCCTCCAAACCGCCCTGTACTTGGCGACCCTGGCTGTCCTGCTGGGTTTGCTGATTGGCGGTCTAAAACAACGGCAAAGCCATGCCAATCAGGCAGATGAGCCCACCGATCCAAATCAGTGAACGCAGGTACGCCGTACCGCTGAGGTAGCTGAGCAAGTACACCACTCGCAGCACTAGCCAGGCTTGCGCCCACATCAGTACGTCGCTGCCGCCAAGGATGTTGAGCACCGCCAGCACCCAAAATGCCGGCAGGGTTTCCAGCAAATTACTACTGGCACGCCGCGCTCGCTGGCTGGCCTGAGACACTTCCGGCGTTTCATCCCGGGCACCCAGCAAATAGGCTGTGGAAACCGAACCCGCCATTAACGCCAAAATGCCGGGCAACATCAGCTGTAACCAAAGCAACACCAAACTCATCAGTATCAGTTCAATCATGATTCCCCTCCGTTCTTAGTTTTTGCACTGACTCAGAGTACTCGCTTCTTGGCGAGCAACCCAGCCATGCCGTAGCGACCGAGCCTACCGCCGCCCAGTCGCGATCTGGCCGCCTGAGAACGCTAGCCCAGGGCATTGGCCCTCGCAAGAAGTTAACTGCTAGCATCATTGCCTTTGATAAGACCCTCCGGCGTCGTCTTACCCACTCTTTCATTAGGGTGAAACGCGATGACGAAAAGTCGGCTTTGTTTTTGGCAGAGTAAACTGGGGCGGCTAAAGCGCGGGTTGACTCGCCTAAGTAACCAACGCCATGAACCTTTATTCCACGCACACCGCGAGTTCGAAGATGACTAACTACACGCTGTACGGTTCCTACGCCTCCTATTACACCGCTAAGACGCGCAGCCTATTACGCAAAAAAGGTATCCCCTTCGTTGAACGTCTGCCCAGTGAAAGCCGATTTCGGGAGATCGTTAGACCCGCTTCGGGCTCTCACCGCATTCCTCAACTGCTGACGCCTGGCGGCCAAGTCATTCAAGACAGTGTGGAAATCCTCGACCACCTCGAAACCCAATTCCCGGCCATTCCCGCCGTACCCGACACTCCCTGCCAACGCACTTTTGTGCATCTCATGGAGCTGCTGGGCAGCGAAGGCTTACTCGGTTTGGCCTGGCAACATCGCTGGCTATTCGAGGAAAACCTGAATTTTATCCGCAAAGATTTCGGGCGCTCGTTTCGCCCGCAAGGGTCTGATGAGGAGTTAGAACACTACGGCAACCTAATTGCTGAGCGCATGACCAGTTACGGGCTACCGCCCTCCAGTGAGGCCATCCGCGCCGAGCTGGACCAGCAATATCTCGCCGTGCTGCAGCTTTTAGAAATCCATCTTCAGCACCACCCCTATCTGCTGGGTGGCCACCCCAGCGCCGCGGACTACGCCATCATGGGTGCCCTCCATGCCCACATGGGCCGAGACCCGGCAGGCTTAAGTTTCATGCAGCAACACGCTCCGCGCGTGTTTCGTTGGGTTGAGCACATGCTCACGCCAGAGATCCAATCGCCGGAGTTTCACGACTACCCAATAAGCTGGCCCGAGGATGACGCCATTGCCGAAACCGCCATGGCTTTTGTTCGGCACTTGGCCCGGCAGTATGGCAAATCCTTCGTGCTCAGCACCCTAGCCTTTCAGCAGGCGATGGACGAACAACAGCCCGAGTCTGGTCACGCCCTGTCTCCAGAACAAGACCAGCCCATGCTGCCACCAACAACGGTGACTTTCGCCGCAGCGCAGCATCAGCATCGCGCCAATCTGCACAACGTTTGGTTAGCCCAGCGTAGCCAAGGATTTTTTCAGAATTTGGACGCTGACCAGCGCCAGCGCATCGAAAGTCGGTTTGATTCACCCACCATCAGCGCGTTGCTTAACGCACCTACTCGCTGGCGCATTGTGCGTTTACACAATCGCCTGCATGTTCAGTAGCAAGCCAACGGCTTGCTCAGAACGCCCGGCGCCAGCTGCCGCTAGCGGTAGAACTGCGGCGCTAGATCCAAGGTGTCAAACAGCTGGGCGTCGTGCTCAATCCAGAACGAGGCTTGAGTGCTGTTCACCAGGGCCTCGACCTTGTCCATGGCCGCCAGCGTTTGCTCTTTATTCACATTGAACACTGGCACCCGGCGCTGCTCACGGCTCAAACGAAAGTGGTAAAGATCACCCGACAACACCAACGGCCCAAAGTCATCAAGCTCTAAGTACAAGACCTGATGCCCGGGGGTATGACCCGGCGCGGTAATCAGCTGCACACGACCATCACCAAAGACGTCGAAATCACCGTCCAAAACCTGGGTAGGTCGATTGCGAATCTGGGCGAAAAGTTCTGGCACCACCGCCGGCACACCGCCGCCGCCCGCCATCACAGCCTCATGATCGCCGCGCTGCACCAACCAGGTCGCCGCCGTCAGTTCATTGGCCGCACCCACATGGTCGTAATGAATGTGTGAGAACACCGCGTAGTCGATGGTGGACAGATCGAAACCCAAATCCAGCTCTGCCAACTGATCCTTTAGGGTTTTCTGCAGTCGCGCCCGCACACCGCTGTCCGGATTGGTTTGCCATCCCGCCGGTTCTGCCATTGCAAACGGCAAACCACCATCCCACAACAACGTGCCTTGAGGATGATCGATGATGTAACAAGGCACCACTAATCGGCGCACAGCCGTCTCGTCATCACCAACCCCAAACGCCTCAATGGACGGAAACTCGATATCACCACAGTTAAAAACGTAGAGCTTCAGCGAATCATCTGGGTCCGCTTGTGCCGCGTTGCCGGATGGCACAATTTCGGCGCTGCAAGCCGCCAGCAGCGCAACCATCGCTAGGTATGCCCATAAGGCTGTCATTGTTCGTGTTTTCATGAATAACCCCTATACCGATTCGATTCGTTAGCAAATCATGCCACAGCTTAGCTCGCTGCTTACCCCTTGTAGACTTGAGCTAGGCCGCACTTGGACTAGGCCTCTCTTGACCTAGCCCACTAGGGAAGCCAGCACCCGGCGCTGGCCTTGGAACGGCCGACGCCCATGCATGCAGCGAAAATTATCTACCAGCGCCACATCACCCAGCTGCCAAGCCAGGTCCACCGCAAGCTCTTCGGCCAACTCTATGGCTTGAGCCATCGCGTCAGCGTCCATGGGTGTATCATCGCCAAAGCGAATAGCGTTGCTGCCTTGGTTGCGAGCATCCTTCCAGCCGTAAAACGCGGCAATGAGCTGGTTAAAAAACGCATAGCTGCCGTCTGCCAGTTCACGCACCGCGGGCAGCACCGGCGTCGTCACGCTTAACGCCTCATCCTCCCGCCACTGCCATTGGTAACCCAACCGCTGCAACTTTGCTTCAGCACCGGCACGATCTTCGGCGCTCAGGGTACTGCGCCAGCTTCGACCCTGGCCTGAGGCCAAATCCTCTGCATAGGGCATGGTCTGAGAGTACTTCACTCCCTTGCGCCGACATTGACTAACAAAGTCCGGGGCAACTTGGGTCAGGCGTTCCAACAGCCAGTCAGAACGGCAAATGGGCGTAGCGCCGCCCTGTGCAGCGGGTTGCTCGCAAAAAAAGAACAGGCGCGATGGGAGTTTGGGCCATCTCATGATGCAGATAAATCGATACATCCGGTGGCGCCTCATTGGCGGTGAACACCCGTTCGGTGCGATTACGTCGTACCGCATTGGACAGGGAATCCGCATAGGTAAAGTTTGGCCAGCCGAAGGCTTGAATGATCTGATCGAAGTCCTGATCTGTGCTCAGACCAAACCCGCGCAGCAGCACAGCACCACTGTGATCCAACTGTTCACGGATGTCGGACTTTGCTTTTTGCAGCCATTGCAGCGCGCCATGGAGCCCCACGGGCTGCCGAGCCTGATAAACCCGGGGAAAACCCTGGTCTTGAGCTTCTGTGGCATCTGCACCGATCAGATCAACGGCAACCATCAGTCGTAAATCGCGTGAAAGGTATTGAACGCGTCCTGACAAAAAACGCCGGGGTCGTTGAAGCGCCGGTTCTTATTCAAAGCGCTGATGGCCGCCATATCCGCATCCGTCAGCTCAAAGCCGGATAAATCCAGATTTTCCGCCAACCGCTCAGGTTTGGTGGTTTTGGGAATGACCGCGGTGCCCCGCTGCAGCCCCCATCTCAACACCACTTGGGCTGGGCTGACCTGCAAGCGCTGCGCAATTTGCACCACCGCGGGTTCAGCGAGCACCGACTCCTGAGGCGTCGCCATGTCCAGCTCCCAATAGGATGCCGCTCCCAAAGGAGAGAAGGCCGTCACCGGCACCCCGTAATCTGCGGCAGTTTGCAGCATGGCCTCCTGAGTCAAATAGGGATGAGATTCCAGCTGCAACATTGCCGGCTTAATCCGGGCATAACTCATCAGGTCATGGAACAAACCGCTGTTGTAGTTGCAGACGCCAATCTGACGAGCCAAGCCTTGATCCACCAAACCTTCCATAGCCGCCCAGGTTTCACTCAGGGGCACAGGCTCTCGCTGCATAACCGGGTCTGCGGCTTCGGGATCAAAAATCCATTCAGGCGGGTAACGATCGGCAAAGTCCACATAACGCAAAGCGATGGGAAAATGCACCAGATACAAATCCACGTAGTCCAAGCCCAAATCCGCCAAGGTCTTTTGACAGGCTGGCACCACATGCTCCTGACGGTGGTAGGTGTTCCAGAGTTTGGAGGTCACCCAAAGCTCATCTCGGGTACACAGACCTTCACCGATGGCCCTAGCAATACCCTCGCCCACCTGCGCTTCGTTGCCATAATCCGCCGCACTGTCTAAGTGCCTATAACCCGCTTTAATAGCGTCGAACACCGCTTGGGCGACGTTAGCCGGATCAATTTTCCACAGGCCTAAGCCCACGCTGGGCATGGTCGCCGGACCAACGGCAATCGTGTGCATAAGTACCTTGTCCTTGTTGGTGTGTATTCCCGCTACATTTGCAGCAAGGACTCTAAGCCCTGGGCTGTCAGATAGCTTTCGATGTCTACAGCCTGGCCTGTGCGCAGAGACTCCTGGGCCGCACTAGCGACAATCATCGCCCACATGCCCTGTATCGGCGTTGCGCTGTCTACCTCTTTGCCTTCAAGACGATCCAGCAGCGCGATGTGTTCAAAATAGGTGGAGCCGTGGTGACCACTTTGCTCTAGCACCCGTGGATAGGTGAGATCTAGAGTTTTGGAAACCCCATTCTCCCCTAACCGTAGGGTGAGACCCACAGACCCATGGGCGGATCGGTGAATATCGTGTTCTTCCGTGGCCTTCAGACGTCCAGCATCGCCAACCACCACCAGCTCTTCACCAAAGTCCGGGCAGAACATGTTCAGGGTAAAACCGGCTCGAACTTGGTTGTCGTACTCGATGCTAACAAAGGCATGATCGTCGATATCCGACGTCTGGCCATCCCGCTCAAAATCCAAAAAGTTCACCGCCTGACCGCCCATTGCCGACACCCGGCGCGGCTGTGCTTGGGCAAGCAGGTTGATCAAATCAAAATAATGGCAGCACTTTTCAACCAGAGTGCCGCCGCTGAAACGCGCAAATTTGTTCCATTGATCGACCTTATCCAAAAACGGCGGACGATATTCACTGACGCTGATGGTTTTGATTTCGCCCAGAGAGCGACGCTCCAGCGCCTCGGCAAAGGCCTCTGCGTATTGAGGTTTGTAGCGGTACTGCAAGCCAATTTGGATGAAAGACGTGTAATCATCCGCCGCTTTGACCATGGCCGCTGCATCCTGCAAATCAGTCGCCATGGGTTTTTCCAAAAAAATGGGCTTGCCCGACGTCATGGCGGTTTGCAGTACTTCGTAATGGGTATGGTTGGGGGTGCAAATCAGCAACGCGTCTGCTGCCGGATCGGTGCAGGCCGCCTGCAGCGAATCGTAGCGAACCAAGGGCTGGGCCTGATGGGGGCGAAAATTCGCCTCGGCCATGTCCATGCTGTGGGTTTGGGCATCGAAGATGCCATGAATGGTGGCCCGGCCTAGCAGCGCAGCAACCCGCATATGCTCTTGACCCATGGTGCCGGTACCAATGACCACTAACCGGTGCTGGGGCGGCTCCTGCCGATACAAATAACGGTCCGCCTCGGTTACGTGGCGTTGACCTGGAGCGGACTCAAAGCCTCTCAGCCTAATTTTGCTCATGTCTATCCGCCCTTAGGCTCAGGGTTGTTAACGCACTGCGGGCAGAAAGTGTGCATACCCGACCTACCCGCAGCCAATCGGGCAGCTTTAGATACGCTCAATCACCGTACCCGTGCCCAAACCACCGCCGCAACACATGGCAATGAGGCCATAGCGCCCTTGAGTGCGCTCCAGCTCATGCAAAGCGGTGGTAATGAGTCGTGCTCCGGTGGAGCCGGTGGGATGCCCAAGTGCGATAGCACCACCGTTGGGATTAACCTTAGCCGCATCGGCACCAACGGCCTTCTGCCAGGCCAGTACTACAGACGCAAAGGCTTCGTTGACTTCGAAGGTATCAATGTCGTCAATGCTCAGGCCGGTTTGCTCCAAGACCTTTGCCGTCGCCGGGATAGGACCTTTCAACATGGTCACCGGGTCACAGCCCACTAAAGTGGTGGCGCGAATCTTCGCCCGCGGGGTCAGCCCGTATTTTTCCACTGCTGCAGCGCTGGCCAGGATAACAACCGCTGCGCCGTCAGATACCTGAGAGCTGGAACCCGCGGTATGAATTTCTTGCCCCGGCACGGCCTGCAAAGACGCCAAAGACTCCATGTCCGTTGCGCGCAAACCTTCATCACGGCTTACCGTGTGCATCTCACCGGTAGGATTACCTTCTTTGTCCAGCACAGGGGCCTCAATAGGAACGATCTCACGATCAAAGCGTCCTTCGTCCCAAGCCGCGATGGCTTTTTCTTGGCTAGCCAGACCGAAAGCGTCGGTGTCTTGACGGGTAATTTGATACTCCTCAGCAATCATCGCTGCGCCTTGGAACTGACTGGTGGGCTGATAGTGCTGCATGTAGCTTTCGCCCATGGGCACGCCGCCAGCCATGTTTGAGCCTAGCGGGATCACCGACATCATCTCGACCCCGCAGGCCATCACGATGTCTTCCATCCCTGAACCAATCATGGCCGCGCCCAAGGAGGTCGCCTGCTGACTGGAACCGCACTGTGAATCCACCGTAGTAGCAGCAACTTCTTCTGGAAAGCCCTGAGACAACCAAGCAATTCGCGCAATGTTGAAGGACTGCTGATTTACCTGAGAAACACAGCCGCCAATCACCTGGCCCACATTCGCCGGATCAATACCCGCCCGCTCCAGCGCGCCGCGCTGAACCTTGCCCAACAGATCCGCTGGCATCAGACCCGCCAAGCCCTTGCCACGTTTGCCAATGGGGCTGCGCGCCGCCTCTACGATAAAAATATCCTGCACGTTTGTTCTCCTTAGTTAAGTCTGGGGTTAAGTCCTGGGACAGGTTTTGATGGCATCAGGTCGTCAAGTGACTGCCTAACAGGGTGCGAAAATTATCCGCGTAAAACTTTTGTTTGGCCGCCTCACCAATGCCATCCATGGTTTTTTCGAAACGAGCAATGGGATCATCAGTGCCTTCATGGTGCGGATAATCTGACGCAAACAGCAGCAGATCTTGAGCCTCGGAGCGCAGCAGCCAGCCGATGTCCTCACCAGCAAAGGGCGTCACTTTGATGTGTTTTTGCACGTACTCCGACGGCTGCATTTGCACTTGAGACAAATCTTGCAGGCGGCGAAACGCTTTAAAAGCCTGATCTAAGTGCTTCATCCACGACACGATCCAGGAAGCCCCCAGCTCCACTACCGCTACTCGCAGTTTAGGAAACCGATGAAACACGCCGTCAAAAATCATCGCCGCTAAGAACAGCTCGGCATTGTACTGAATACCCATATAGGCAATCGCGTCGCGAGGCGCATCGCCCTCGGCATGCTCAGGCACGCTGCCGCCATTGTTATAAAAAGACAGGGGCACCGGATCCCAGCCGCCATCGGTCCCTACATGAATGGTGATGGCCATGTCGTTGTCCTGAATTTTCGCCCAAATCGGGTCGAAATCCGGATGGGTAAAAGCCCGGGCGCCTTGAGGCGCTATGGTGTCGATCATCACCACCGAAAAATTCTGCGCAATGGCCGCATCCAAGTACGCCATGGCCGCTTCTGGTCCGTGACGAAACGGCACATAGGCCGCGGGGTGCATGCGTGAGTCGGTCTGACAAAAGCTGGCAAGACCGCGATTCAGGGCTTGCACCGAGCCAGCAAAAGTCTCTGGGTCCTTGGCCGCCTGAACCTGATCAAACGCCGAGGTTGGAAAAACAATGTGGGCATTAAAGCCCAACAGATCGTTCACCCGCACCCGCTCGTCCCGGTCCCAGGCACCCAATCCCTGAAAGCCTTTGTACTGCATAGACATAAAGGCTCGTTCTGCTTCGGCAGCGGCAGCGGCGTCTTGCTGACGTTTTTCAAAACTCTGTACGCCAAGTTCCGCTTTTTCTCGCGCATCGGGTTTGTCTTTACCGAATTCCGCCAGGTGGGGACGCACCTTGGCATCGGCAAACTCCGCCAACCAGGTAGGCGGCTCCATCATGTGGGTATCGGCGTCGTAGATATCGTTTCTGTGCGCGTAAGTCATGGGTTACCCCCGCTTTTCTCAGGCTGGTTATCTGACCATATCTGACAAGCCGGCGCCATGGCCGGCACAGCACGACCCGTCAGGACTTTGTGGGTGGGTTCTGCTAGTTTTCTTAATCCTAAGCATCAATGGAGGGGCCGACCGTGACCGAACACAACATGCTAGTGGGGGAATTCAGAAAACCGCGCCAAATGCTCGGCGATCAGGAATACGACGGCCACCTATCGATCCACGACGACAAAATGGCCGAAGACCTTGGGTTTGCCGGCGCGCCCATCGAAGGCCCCACCCACTTCAGTCAGTTCGTGCCATTGCTCCACGACGTTTTCGGTGACGCTTGGTTTGAGCGCGGCTGCATCAGCGCCCACTACCAAACCATGGTGGTGGAAGGCGAAGAAGTGCGCGTCTTGGTTGAGCAGGTCAGCCCAGATCAAAGCGCTCGGATCCAAGCCGAAAAGCGCGACGGCACACCGGTACTTACCGGCACCGCCTCTTTGGGCCCGGACTATGGTGAAACCGAGCTGGACATGCGCCGAGCCAAGCTGCGGCCTGCAGACCAACTGGTCATTCTCAGCGACCTACACGTTGGGCAGTTGGGTCAGGGCAACCCAGAAACCGTGCAAATGGGATTGGATCAAAACATGGGGGCCATGTATCCCTTTAGCCTGAACGAAAAACTGCAAAAGATAACCGAACAGCACCCCTACTACGGCAATGACAACCCTTGGGGCCGCGCGGTGATACCGCTGGAAATGATTAGCGTGCTGACCCAATACACGAGCGGGCAATCTGGCTTTCGAACCAAGGGCCCCGCTATCGGTTTGTTCGCCGCTCAAGAGATCAAGATGATTAACGGCCCGCTGTTTGTGGATCAGCCCTATAAACTCGAGCGCGAAATTATTGCGCTGAGCGAGAGCCGCCGCACCGAGTCCAACTGGATCATGACCCGGGTGTTAGATGCGCAATCCAACGAGCTTTGTGCCGAAGTCATCTTGAACTCCGCTACCTTGAAAGACTCCTACGCAAACTATGACGCCGACGCCAAGGCGCTAGGCAAAAATCTTGCCGGTTAGCACGGCGTCGCCATCAAGTTCAAAAACACCAGAAAAAGAAACTGTCCATGGGCCGAAAAATACTCTTCATCACCACAGACCAGATGCGCTACGACGCCTTGGGCTGCAACGGCGGTAACATTGCTCGCACGCCAGCCATCGATGGGCTAGCGGCAAACGGTATCAATTATCGCCGGGCCCACAATCAAAACGTCATCTGCATGCCAGCCCGTGCCACCATCATGACCGGTCAGCATGTGGCCAGTCACGGGGTGTGGATGAACGGGGTCAGCTTGCCCGAAGACACCCCCACCGTGGCCCACTGGTTGC
>JAYOSS010000086.1:0-10597 GCA_038139355.1 Gammaproteobacteria bacterium | reverse complement strand
CAGGTGGCGCTGCTTGAAAACGTGCGTTTTTTGCCCGGCGAAAAAGCGGACGACGCGGCGTTAGCCAAACGTATGGCGGCTGTCTGTGATGTGTTTGTGATGGATGCGTTTGGTACCGCCCATCGTGCCCAGGCGTCTACCCACGGGGCAGGCTTACATGCGCCGGAAGCTTGTGCAGGGCTGCTGCTAGAGGCAGAACTCAATGCCTTCCAACAAGCGCTGGCCCAGCCCACTAAGCCCATGGTGGCCATCATCGGCGGGGCCAAGGTTTCAACCAAGCTGGAAGTACTGGGCTCTCTTGCCGGTATTGCCGACAGCATTATTGTCGGTGGGGGCATTGCCAACACATTTATCGCCGCCGCCGGTTATGAGGTTGGCAGCTCGCTTTATGAGCCGGATTTGTTGGAGACAGCGCGCCAGATTGCCGAGTCCGTGGATATACCCATTCCAGTTGATGTGATGGTGGCCAAGAGTTTTTCCGCGGACGCCGTGGGGGTCGTAAAGCCCATCGATGAAGTCGAAGCCGATGACATGATTTTAGACATTGGCCCGATTACCGCGCGAGCTTGGGCAGAAAATCTGATCAGCGCTCAAACCATTCTTTGGAATGGCCCGGTAGGGGTTTTTGAATTCGCCCAGTTTGGGCAAGGTACTCGGATTATCGGCGAGGCTATTGCCGCCAGCACAGCGTTTTCCATTGCGGGCGGAGGCGATACCTTGGCGGCGGTAGAAAAATATGGCCTAGGCGAGGATATTTCTTATATCTCTACAGGCGGAGGCGCCTTTTTGGAGTTAGTAGAGGGTAAAACGCTGCCAGCGGTGGCCATGCTCGGAAAGCGAAGCGAGGGATAGTATCGCCGCTGGTCCTGGATCGAAAAAATCGAACTAAATTTATCGGAGAACAATCATGGCACTGATTAGCATGCGCCAGCTCTTGGATCACGCAGCAGAAAATGACTACGGCGTTCCAGCCTTTAACGTTAACAATCTAGAACAGATGCGCGCCATTATGGAAGGCGCGGACGAGACCAATAGCCCGGTCATCGTTCAAGCATCTGCCGGAGCTCGCAAATACGCAGGGCCGAATTTTCTGCGTCACCTCATGCTAGCGGCGATTGAAGAATTTCCGCACATTCCAGTAGTCATGCACCAAGATCATGGTGCGTCCGCGGACGTTTGCCAGCGCTCCATGCAGATGGGCTTCACCTCTGTGATGATGGATGGCTCGCTGCTGGAGGATCAAAAGACCCCTGCAGACTACGAATACAACGTCAGCGTGACTCGCCGAGTGGTAGAAATGGCCCATGCTTGCGGAGTGTCCGTTGAAGGCGAGCTGGGCTGCCTGGGTTCGCTGGAAACTGGCACCGCCGGTGAAGAAGATGGTGTGGGTGCGGAAGGCGTGCTGAACATGGAACAGTTGCTGACCGACCCCGAGGAAGCAGCGGACTTTGTGGCCAAAACGGAAGTTGACGCCCTGGCCATTGCCATTGGCACCTCGCATGGTGCGTACAAGTTTAGCCGACCACCGTCGGGCGACATTTTGGCCATCGAACGCATCAAGGCGATTCATCAACGCCTGCCAAATACGCATTTGGTGATGCACGGCAGTTCGTCGGTTCCCCAAGAACTGCTGCAAGAGATCAATGCCCACGGCGGAGAAATACCCGAAACCTACGGAGTACCGGTTGAGGAAATTCAGCAGGGCATCAAGCACGGCGTGCGTAAAGTAAACATTGATACCGATCTGCGGCTGGCTTCCACCGCGTCGATTCGCAAGTTCCTGTCCGCCAATCCCGGCGAGTTCGACCCGCGTAAATATTTAGCGGCGTCACAGCAGGCCATGAAAGATGTAGTGGTTGCGCGTTACGAAGCATTTGGTACGGCGGGTCACGCAGACAAGATTCAAGCGAAATCCCTTGAGTCTATGTTCATGCTCTATGCGGCTGGGGACTTGTCCCCAAAGATTGCATAAGGTCATCATTTGTTAGAGCTACCCCAACGCGGTCTTGGTGTATTTGATGACGCCGCCTTAATACAGGCGCTGGCTGCGCCGCCGGTGGATCAAGGCACCTGGTGTGAGCTAGACCCGGGCTTATTCGATCAATACAACGAATTTTACAGCCTAGGCTTCGAGCAACTGGATTGTGAGCGATCCTACGGTTTGGTCGCTGTCGGTGACGAGCGCATATTTGCCCAAAGCTTTCTGTCTAACAGCGGTAAGCCACGTGCCTGGGCGCTGTTGTGTCATGGCTACTACGATCACATGGGTTTATACGGTCATTTGATTGGTGAGCTGCTCGCACGCAACATCGCCGTGTTGGGCTTCGATCAAATTGGCCATGGCCTGTCTACGGGCCCCCAAGCCACCATCAGTGACTTTCAGCGATATATTCAGGTGCTTGATGTGGTGCATAAAATGGCGCGGCAGTTGAGCGGTGATTTACCCCTGCACTGGTTTGGCCAGAGCATGGGCGGCGCGCTGACCATGGAGTATTGGCAGCAGCAACAGTTTACCGAGTATCCAAAGCCCAGCGGCGAAATCGTATTGTTGGCGCCCTTGGTTAGGCCGTACGCTTGGGTCTCTATGCGCTGGGTTTTTGAGTTGGCTAAACTCACGGTGGATTCCCGGCCAAGAGACATCACCACCAACATCGATAACCCGGAGTTCGTCGCCTTATTAGGTAAGGATCCGTTGCAGGCGAAAACCTTGCCGGTGGCCTGGGTAAACGCCATGGTGAACTGGTTTCGTCAGTTCGAGAGAGGCGCGCCATCTACCCTTGCACCCAAAGTGTTCCATGGTTACGGGGACCGCACCGTTAGTTACCGCCATAACCTGCCGGTCATACAGCGACTTTTTCCTCAGGCAGTGCTACATATCGTGCCTCCGGCGCGGCATCACTTGGTAAATGAAGTACCTGAGATTCAGTCGGCCATGTGGCAATGGCTGGACATCGCTTGTGATTGGCAAACCTATCCTGGAGAAAACCATGCTGGCTGACGTATTCGCGCCTAAACAGATCAAGGAAGATGCCGAAAGCCTGCAGATTTGGGGCAAGGACTGGACTAACGGTTTTGTGGTGGCGCCCAGCGCAGTGGTGTTTCCGGAAAGCACAGAACAACTGCAGGATCTGGTGGCTTACGCCCGCTCCAACGGCGTGAAGCTGGTGCCCTCTGGCGGGCGCACGGGCCTATCTGGTGGCGCCGTCGCCAGTCAGGGTGAAGTGGTGGTTTCCTTTGACCGCATGAACAAGATTCTGGATTTTTCGGCCAAGGATCGCATTGTTACCTGCCAGCCCGGCCTAATTACCGCGAGCTTGCAAGCCTTCGCCGAAGAGCAGGGCCTGTTCTATCCGGTAGATTTTGCTTCATCCGGTTCTTCGCAAATTGGTGGCAATGTTGCGACCAACGCAGGTGGAATCAAAGTCATTCGCTATGGCTTAACCCGGGACTGGGTTGCGGGGATGAAGGTGGTAACCGGCACCGGCGCGTTGCTGGACTGCAACGCCGGGTTGATTAAGAACGCGACCGGCTATGACTTTCGCCACCTCATGATTGGTTCAGAAGGCACGCTCGGGCTTATCAGTGAGCTAGACATGCAGTTAGCGCCGGCCCCCGCGCCCCAAGTCGTCATGGTGGTAGGGGTGCCCGAGGTCACGGATTTGCTCAGCATTTTGCAGGCCTTTGGCGACAAATTGACGCTATCCGCCTTTGAGTTCTTTTCCGATCTGGCGCTGCAAAAAGTCCAAGCACACCGGCAGTTGCCCGATCCACTAAGTCAGCGGGTGGACAACTATGCGCTGCTGGAATTCGATGAAACCGATTTGGCCAAAGCCGAAGAAGCCTTTGCTCAATGTCTGGATGCGGGTTGGCTGGTGGATGGCGTTGTCAGTCAGTCCCAGGCCCAGGCTGCATCGTTGTGGCAGCTGCGAGAGGGCATTTCAGAGAGTTTGGCGCCACATACACCCTACAAAAACGATCTGTCCGTGCGCATCAGCGAGGTGCCCGCATTCCTTGCAGACGTAGATCGGTATGTCAGCGAGGGTTATCCAGATTTTGAGGTGTGTTGGTATGGCCACATAGGCGACGGCAACCTTCATCTGAATATCCTGCGGCCAGAGGCCATGTCCGTGGAGGAATTTTTCCACCATGGCCACGCTATGAGCCCAAAGATCTTCGAGTTGGTTCAGGCCCGACGGGGTAGCATTTCTGCCGAGCACGGGGTAGGCCTACTTAAGCGCGACTTCTTGGGCTACAGCCGTAGCGACGACGAGATAGCGCTGATGCGCGGATTGAAGGCATTGTTTGATCCGGATCAGATTCTGAATCCAGATAAGTTATTGCCGTTGGCCGGTCATTAATGCAAGCGCCAATCTGTAGCCTATCGATTATCGCCGTCGAGTAATTGGCCTAACCCCCCAAGCACAGACCCTTCGCCCTTATCCTTTCCCTCGCCTTGGGGCGCGGCGGCAAAAATGCGATCGGCCATACGTGAAAACGGCAGACTTTGCAGCCATACGGTTCCGGTACCGCGCAGGGTTGCTAAAAATAGTCCTTCACCGCCAAAAATCATGGATTTGAGTCCGCCGGCGCGCTGGATGTCGTATTCCACGCTGGGGGTAAACGCCACCAAGCAACCGGTGTCTACTCGCAGGGTTTCGTTGTTCAGTTGCTTTTTGATTAGCGTGCCGCCGGCCTGGATGAAGGCGAAACCATCGCCTTCCAATCGCTGCAAAATAAAGCCTTCTCCCCCAAAAAAACCTGCGCCCAACTTGCGGTTGAGGGCGATATCCAATTTGGTGCCTAAGGCTGCGCAGAAGAACGAGTCTTTTTGGCAAATCAGTTGTTCACCGATCTCGGCCATGTTTACTGGGACAATGTCGCCAGGATAGGGGGCTGCGAATGCCACCCGGCGTTTGTTGGTACCGTTGTTGGAAAAATGGGTAGTGAACAGGGACTCGCCCATCAGCATGCGTTTGCCGGCGCCAAACAACTTGCCCATCACTCCTTCGTTGGCATCCGAGCCGTCGCCCATTTTGGTTGCAAACTCGATGTCCTCCTCCATGTAAGCCATGGCACCTGCTTCGGCGATCACGGTTTCGCCAGGGTCCAGCTCTACTTCCACCACCTGCATGGTGGTGCCTAGGATCTGGTAGTCAATTTCGTGGCAGCGCATGGGATATCTCCGACTAAAACTGAAGCCAAGATGCTAGGCCATATCTGCGGTGGCGGCTTGCATTACCGGGTGGGCGCAACTTGAAATCTACCAAACCTCCTACCAGCTCACGTTCTGGCTGTGTTGCCCTGGGTCGAGCCCTGCTCATTCAGGCTCGGCTGCTGGCTGGCCTCAATCGCGGCTTAAAGCGTGGTCACGCCATCTGCACCGGCTAAAAATGCGATATTGGCAGCTTGTTGCGCGAAAATGCCGTTGCAAACCACGCCCGCAATGTTGTTAATGCGCCCTTCGAGTTCGAGCGGGTCAGCAATGGTTAGGCCATGAACATCTAAAATGATGTTGCCGTTATCGGTGATAACGCCTTCGCGCCAGATTGGGTGTCCATTGAGGTCGACTAAGGCTCTGGCGACCAGGCCCCTTGCCATCGGAATCACTTCCACTGGCAATGGGAAAGTGCCCAGACAATCAACCAACTTGCTATCGTCGGCGATGCATACAAACTCGTCGGCTGCAGCGGCGACGATTTTTTCTCGGGTTAGGGCGGCGCCCCCACCTTTGATCATGTTGCGCGACGGATCAATTTCGTCAGCGCCGTCGACGTAGACATCCAGGCGAGGCGTGGAGTTGAGGTCTAGGACGCTAATGCCGTGGGCAACCAAGCGCTGGTGAGTGGCTTCGCTGGAGGCCACCGCGGCGTCGAAGGTGTGTTTGATAGCGGCCAGCTCTTCAACGAAGCAGTTGGCGGTGGATCCGGTGCCCACGCCAACGATGCTCTTGTTGTCGAGCTTCGGTGCGATGTAGGCAATAGCGGCCTTCGCGGCTTGTTGTTTGAGTTCGTCTTGGGAAAAGCTGATAAGGCGCCTCTGTTTTGGGACTCAGGAAAACGGATAAACAAGTGACTCCGCCGGGAGCACTCAACTAGCGAGAAATTGTTGGCATGTTGGAAAGTTATGTAAAGAAGATTCTTGGCTCCAAAGTCTATGACCTGGCGGTAGAAAGTCCGCTGTCCCCTGCGCCGCTATTGAGCAGACGCCTTGGAGTTCAGGTCAGCCTCAAGCGCGAAGACATGCAGGCGGTCTACAGTTTCAAGCTGCGCGGGGCCTACAACAAAATGGCCCAGCTGACCGAGCAACAAAAGACCATCGGGGTGATTACTGCCTCTGCGGGCAACCACGCCCAGGGTGTGGCTATTTCGGCGCAGAAGCTGGGTATTCGCGCCACCATCGTTATGGGTCGAAACACACCCAGTATTAAAGTGAACGCGGTGCGGGATCGGGGCGCCAAGGTGGTGTTGTTTGGCGATAACTACAATGAAGCGGCGTTACACGCCCAGGAGTTGTGTGAGCAAGAGGGACTGGTTTATATCCCTCCTTATGACGATAAGGACGTGATTGCTGGCCAAGGCACCATCGGCATGGAGATTGTTAACCAGCACAGCGAGCCGCTGGACGCCATCTTTGTGCCGGTTGGGGGTGGTGGCTTGCTGGCGGGCGTGGCCGCCTATGTGAAATATCTACATCCCCAAACCAAGATCATCGGTGTGGAGGTGGAAGGCTCCAATTGTCTAGACGCCGCGATGAAAGCTGGGCGTCGGGTTAGCCTGCCCATTGAAACCCTCGATCTGTTCGCCGACGGCGTCAGCGTAGCCCAAATTGGCAAAGAGACGTTCAAAGTGGCCAAGCGCTATGTGGATGATGTGGTGGTGGTCAACGTGGATGAAATTTGCGCCGCGATCAAAGACGTATTTGAAGATACGCGCTGTGTGGCAGAGCCAGCCGGTGCGTTGGCAGTAGCGGGCATGAAGCGTTATGTGGAGGCCAATCCCAACATGTCGCATGTGGTGTCCATCGTCAGCGGCGCCAATGTGAACTTTGATCGTCTGCGCCACATTTCTGAACGTGCCGAAGTCGGGGAGGCCCGCGAAGCCATTCTTGCCGTAACCATCGACGAGGCCAAGGGCAGTTTTTTGCGGTTCTGCAAGGCCCTGGGCAAGCGTGCTATCACCGAATTCAACTACCGCTGCGCCGATGCGGACCAAGCGCACATCTATGTGGGCATTGGTGTGAAGTCCAAAGAAGATCGTGTTGAGCTGGTGTCGCAATTGCAAAGCAAGGGCTATCAGGTTTTTGATATGACCGAAAACGAAGCCGCCAAGGTGCACTTGCGTCATATGGTGGGCGGGCATCGGCGCAATCCCGGCAACGAGATGCTGTTTCGGTTTGAATTTCCAGAGCGCCCTGGGGCGTTGCTGCAATTTTTGTCTGGCCTGGGCTCTGACTGGAACATTTCGCTCTTTCACTATCGCAACCACGGTTCGGCTTGGGGTCGAGTGCTGGTGGGTTTTGATGCCGGTACAAAAGAGAAAAAATCGTTACAGGATTATCTGCAGCGAATCGGTTATCGGTTTTGGTCTGAGGAAGACAATCCTGCCTACGAACTGTTTTTGCGTTAACGGTAATTCGCGCAAAAACCTTGGGCTAGCGCTGGGTGTTTAAGGGGTGTCCTCAGCCGCCTGATGGGCCAGCCACTCGTCCTCAAACACCAATTGGGTCATGTTGCGAATGTGATCCACATAGAGCTTGCCCGCCAAGTGATCGAACTCGTGTTGGACAACGGTGGCCAAAAAGCCCTGCAGCTCTAGGCTGGCGCTTTCGCCGGCATGGTTGAGGTAGTCCACGCGGACATGCTGTGGGCGATACACAAATCCCCGCAATCCGGGTACCGATAGACAGCCCTCCCAATAACCGGCCTCAGCGGGGTCCAGCACGGTGAGCGTAGGATTGAAAAAAACCGTCAGCGGTATGGGCTCAATTTCGCCGTAGCGGCTTGGTCCCCCTGGCACTTCAATGATGGCCAGCTGTATTGGACGATTGATCTGTGGCGCCGCTAGGCCAATGCCCCCCGCGTGGTGCAGAGTTTCAATCATGTCAGCAATGAGGGTTTTCATCTCAGGGGTATCGATGTCCTGAGTATCCACGGGCTGGGCCACCTGCCGAAGGGTTGGGTGGCCCATTTTGATGATCGGATGAATGCTCATGGGCTTGGCCTTGTCTGTGGGTTATTGGTCCGCAAAGAAACGACTGCCAGATTCGGTCACAACTGCATTTAAGCGGATGTCCCAAGGTTCGGTGATCAAGGGGTCGGTGGCTCGCTGAACGTCATAGGCGATGCCAATGATGAGCGGTCGTTTGTGGTTGTTACCGGTGTGGTGACCGGCGTCGGTAGCAAAATACCTGTCGTAATAACCACCACCCATACCCAGACGACTGCCGTGATCGTCAAACGCGAGCAAGGGTACGAGGGCGACGTCGAGTAGCGAGGAATCAACGGCTTTTGCCCCGCACTCTATTGTGGGTTCTTTGAGGTGAAAGCGATTGGCGCGCAAGGTGGTTGTCGATGTCAGCGGGTAAAACGCCATCTGTCCTTGGTTTGGTGCGATGACTGGCGCACAGAGTGCGATGCCATCGAGTAACGCCAAATCGATCCAGGCTTGCAGGTCCACTTCTGTTGGCCCTGCCAAATAGACCGCAACATGTTCAAGCGGTTCATCTCGCTGGGTTAGAAGGTCGGTCAAATGACGTTGAATGTTTTGATGCGCTGACAAGCGCTGGGACGGGTTGAGATTGGCTCGTCGCTGTTTGAAGTCCTGCCGCAGGGCCTGCTTCTGTGGCTGCTTTTGGGTTTGCACCGGGTCGGCGTCAAGTTGTTTGCTCATTGGGTAGGCTCCCACGACCATTTCGTGGCAGAACTCGCGGCAGAAAAAAAAGAGTCTCCCGGTAATGCCGCTGTTGGTTTGCCCTGAACCGTTTCGATTCAAGGCGGAAACCTCAGCCAGCTCGAAGGCGGCCCATCAAGTTGGGTAAGCACACTGAACTGACGAAAGACTTCCTGACGTTTTTATAACGGCTCAAGGACGCGACCACTGGCAAACATCCCAGGAGATGGGCGCAGTATATAGATTTTTGCCCTGTGACATAGGGTGGGATTGATTGCGAATAGCGGAGAAATTTAGACGGCGATGGGCCAGCGGATTCGCTCGTTGGTGGCTAAATCTTCAGTTGTTTGCCGTCTGCGATGGCGGCCTCTAAGCGATCGTTCAGGGCTCGAATTCGCAGCTTGGCATAGTCCTGACTGGTTTGGATCTTGGATTCACCGTTGAGCAGTTCGTTGGACATGTTCAGCGCCGTCATGATGGCGATCCTGTCCAAGCCCACCACTTTGCCGCTGGCGCGAATGGCTTCCATTTGCTCGTTTAAGTACGACGCCGCACGGCGTAATGCATCTTCCTCACCTTCTGGGCAGGCAACCTGAAATTCCTTCTGCATGATGGTGACGGTGAGAGTATGGGTGCGTGGATTGCTCATATCAGGCTCGGGTCTATTCTTTTTCCAAGGTGCGCAGGCGGCCGATCATGGACTCAATGCGGCTCTTCGCCAGCTCGTTCTTCTCTATCAGCTTCGCCCGTTCCAATGACCAGTTGTCTTGCTGGGTACGCAAAGCCTTGTTCTCTCTGGCCAGTTGTTCGGTGAGCCCAATAAGCTCACTGACTCGTCGTTCTAGGATGTCCATTTCTTCCATGGGTCTTTGCGCGCTCGGTTCGGTATCTGACATAGATCGGCATTTTGGCAAATGAGTAAATAGGCCACATGCTGCTTGGCCCGGCGACAACATGCAATCCCTGTATCAGTGACTTGGCTCGCTGGTATTTATACTACGACTGGGCGATAGTTTGCGCCCAACTCTCACCACCCGCCCGAGTAAAAACACCATGTCAGATCTTCGTATTCGCGCCGAGATGGCGGTCTTTTCCATCGAGCCAGAAGAATTGCACGGCATGATTTGCGGCATGGCCGTGAATGGCCAGCGAGAATTTGTGCTCAGTGACTTGATCGATTTGGTGGGTGTGGATGCGCTGTCGGATCAAGAATCGTTGGGCGTGTTCGTGAATGCGGCGTTGGATGAACTCCACGATCAAAACATGATTTTTCAGCCGTTGATCGCCGATGACACGGATCCCATTGCCAAACGGGTAGAAACCATTGCCAATTGGTGTGGTGGTTTTCTGGCGGGTTTTGCAGCTGGGCTGGATTTTGAACAGCACGAATTGCCGGTAGACGTGCAAGAAATCATCAAAGACCTGGTGTCGTTAACAGGCCTCGATCCAGAGGACTACAACGAGGATGAGTTTGAGCCTGGCGAGCAGGAAGAGCACGAATCCTCCCTCATCGAAGTGCATGAGTACATTCGGGTCAGCACCCTGTTAGTGCTGGCGATGATGGATGACCTTGCCGCGGAGGCCGCAACAGATTGAACGCGCCGGCCCTGCAAACCGGCGATTTTGTTCAGCGCCGACGTCGGTTGCTGGACGCCATGCAGCCGGGGTCGATAGCCGTCATTCCCGGCGCACGTCAGCGCCAGCGCAGC
>JAYOSS010000085.1:0-10773 GCA_038139355.1 Gammaproteobacteria bacterium | reverse complement strand
ATTTCCAAGCAGCAGGGCCAATAACAACGGCAGCATCGGTTACCCGTGGGCAGATCACGATATCGGCGCCTTGATCTAACGCTTCCTTGATGCCCCAGCCGCCCAGATAAGCGTTGGCGGTAAGAGCTTTTTGCTCGGTCGCCCCTAGGTCTTCTTGGGTGTCCAAGTTGGTAAACGCCTCTCCATCAGCTTGCAGCGCATCCAGATCTGGCAGCAGATCGTCACCATCAATGTAGGCAACTTTTAGGTCTACCCCCAGTTCCGCCAAAATCTTTTCGACTTCTGCCGCCATGCTTTGGGGGTTTAGACCTCCAGCATTGCTGACGATTTTGATGTTTTTTTCTGCACACAATGCAGCCACGTCTTTGATCTGCTTCAAGAATGTGCCGACATAACCCATGTCTTCGCCTCGGCTTTGCTGTTGGCTGTACAGAATCGACATGGTGAGTTCGGCCAAGTAGTCACCGGTCAGGACGTCGATTGGTCCGCCTTCAACCATTTCTCGCGCTGCATCCAGGCGGTCGCCGTAAAATCCACTGCAATTGGCGATGCGTATTACATCCGTCATATTTTCCCCCTGATCAGGCCACTATGCCTGATTCCCTCTTTTGCTGATGCGATTACTCTTTGACCCAATTGGGTTTGCGTTTTTCTCGAAACGACGCCATGCCTTCGGCGCCTTCATCGGAGCGGAACATTCGCGCGCTCCATTCGGCGGTTTCTTTAAAACCTTCCTCTATGGGTAACTGGGGTACCCGTCGGGCGAGTTTTTTGCACTCCTGTACGGCAATGGGCCCGCCTAGGTTAATCATGTCGATTTGCTCATCCACGGTGCTGACCAGGTCGCCTTCGGGTACAGCGATATGAGCTAGGCCCATGTCGACAGCCTGTTGACCGTCAAAACGTTCGCCGGTCAAAAACAGCTTCATGCCGTGATGCACGCCGAGCTTGGGTAGACATACCACCGAGATGATGGCGGGTATGACGCCAATGCGAACTTCACTAAAGCTGAATTGCACGTTCTGACGTGTTACGACGATATCCGCGGCCCCAACGAGTCCCAGTCCGCCGGCAAAAGCCGCGCCGTTTACCGCAGCGATTACCGGCTTCGGGCTGTCCATGATGGCGGTCAATACATCGGCATAGGGCACCGCGCGACCGACGCCTTCAGACAGTTGCCCTGGAGGGCTTTTGAGATCGGCGCCAGCACAAAAAGCCGGGCCGTTGCCGGTAATCACGATGGATCTCACCGCATCGTCCGCATTGGCAGCCAGTAAGTGATCATACAGCTCGGTGACCAAAATCGCGGACAGCGCGTTGCGATTGTCTGGCCGGTTTAGGGTGATCCACGCCGCGCCGTTGCGAATGTCGTATAGGGTTGCTTCGGTCCCACTCATGCTTGTTCCTCATCTGTCAGGGTGACCAGAAGTTGGGCGTTATCCACCTGATCTCCCACTGATACGTGTACGTGTTCCACCACGCCGTCTCGCGGCGCGACAATTCGGTGCTCCATTTTCATGGCTTCCAAGATCACCAATAGCTGGCCCTTGCTAACGGTGTCTCCAGCACTGGCCTCGGTGGCCAAAACAGAGCCCGGCATGGGAGCGGTGAGGCCGCCGCCACTGTCCATGCTGCTGACGTCGGGATAACGCGTGGCTTCGATCAAGACCAAATCGCCGCTGTCTCCGTGCACCAGCCATCGGTCTTGATGCTGGGCAATATCGAACTGAAGGCGCTGGCCATCCAGATCCACATCGACAAAACCTTGACCGGCCTGATGCACTCTTGCGCTGTATTGCTGGTCGTCACACATGACCTTGAAGCTGCCATCCCGTTGGCTTTGGTAAGCAACAGTGACCTCTTCATCGCCGATGTGATACGAAACAGATTGCATGGGCATGGTGGAGTTGCGCCAGCCGCTTGGCAGAGTTTTAAGCACCGTAGCTTCAGCGCGTCTGGCGGCCTGGGCTTCAAGGGCGACGGCGATGGCGGTTTCCACGCACTCCTGCCGAGTCACTTCGCGCTTGAGAGCAGGTTTCACCCGCTCAATGAAGTCCGTCGTGGTGTCGCCCGCCAGGTATTCTGGGGTTCGCAGGGTGGTGACCAAAAAGTCTCGGTTGGTATTTAAGCCTGCAATGGCGGTGCTCTCTAGCACTCGGGCCAGACGGCCTGCGGCCTCTCGGCGGGTCGGTGCGTGGACGATTACTTTGGCGATCATGGGATCAAATTGTGTGCTGATCTCGCTGCCCGCCTCCACACCGGAGTCAAAGCGCGCGCCTCCTGCGGTTGCCGGTTTCCAGACCAATATTGGGCCTGGGGATGGCAAAAAACCTTTGGCGGGATTTTCGGCATATAGTCGCGCTTCGATAGCGTGACCGTTAATGGCTAGGTCCGCTTGGTTGAAGGACAGGCTTTCACCTTCGGCGACACGTATTTGCTCTCGCACCAGATCTTTGCCGATGATTTCTTCGGTAACGGGGTGCTCCACCTGTAGCCGCGCATTAACCTCCAAGAAATAAAAGTCGTCGTTGTCGCCCAGCAAAAACTCAACGGTACCGGCAGAGGCGTAGCCTAGCTTGCGTGCCGCAGCGATGGCTGCATCACCCATTCGGGAACGCAGTGCGTCGTCCACGGCGGGGGAGGGTGCTTCTTCGATGATCTTTTGATGTCGCCGCTGGATTGAGCATTCCCTCTCATAACAGTGCACCAGGTTGCCGTGGTTATCCCCCAGGATTTGAATCTCAATATGACGCGAAGTGGCCAACCATTTCTCTAAGAAAACGGTGTCGTCACCAAACGACGTGCCAGCCTCGCGCTTGGCGCTGGCTACCGCATCGAGCAGTTCACTCTCGTTTTCGACCACGCGCATGCCGCGTCCGCCGCCGCCAGCTGAGGCTTTTACCAAGACTGGGTAACCGATGTCCTTGGCAGCAGCCAAGATGTCGGTATCGGCAGAAATTTCGATGCCGGGCAGGGTTGGCACCCCGGCTTCATCCATCAGGCGTTTGGCCGACAGCTTGTCTCCCATCAGGCCGATAACCTCGGGTGATGGGCCTAACCATTTAACGCCGGCGTCGATAACGGCTTGAGCAAAGGCTTGATTTTCAGACAAAAAGCCATAGCCCGGATGAATGGCATCCGCGCGACTGCGCTTTGCCGCTGCCAGAACTTTGGCGACATCCAGATAGGTTTCTCCTGTGCTTTTACCATTCAGCGCGATAGCGGTGTCCGCTTCCTGAACAAAGGGTGCGTTGGCATCGCCGTCGGCGTAAATCGCTACGGTGCTGATGCCCATGGCCTGTGCTGTGCGATTGATGCGGCGCGCGATTTCGCCCCGATTGGCGATCAGCAGCCGACTGATGGGGGTAATTACATGCGCCATGTGCCGTACTCCTTAGTGCCTCGGACGGTGTTGCTGTGACAGGCGGATAGCGACAGCGCCACAACATTGCGTGTGTCCCGTGGGTCGATCATGCCGTCATCGGATACACGCGATGTGGCGTACAGCCCCTTGGATCGTTCCTCTGCCCAATGCTCGGCAAAAGCGGCTCTTTGGGCATCGGCCTCCTCATCGAATTCAATGCCGCGTCGAGCTGCTGCGCCCTTGCCTACGATGGTCATAACGCCGGCCATGACCGCTGGGCCCATCACCGCAATTTTTGAATGTGGCCAGATAAAAGTGAACTTGGTGCCAAAGGCGCGGCCGCTCATGCCATAATTTCCTGCGCCGTAGGAAGCACCGACGATGACGGTGATATGAGGCACCGTGGAATTGGCCACGGCATTCACCATCTTGGAACCGTTTTTGGTGATGCCGCCTTGTTCAAAGTCGGTGCCGACAATGAACCCGGTGATGTTGTGCAGAAACAGCAGCGGCACATCGATTTGGTTACACAGTTGAATAAATTGCGCGGCTTTTTCCGCCGATTCGGAAAATAGTGCGCCGTTGTTACCTAAGATACCGACCGGGTAACCGTGTACCGAGGCCCATCCGCAAACCACCGACGAGCCATAAAGCGGTTTGAATTCTTCGAATCCAGAACCATCGACAATGCGCATGATGACCTCGCGTATGTCTAACGGACTTTTTAGGTCTTTAGATACCAGCCCTAACAAATCCTCGGGATCGTGTTTGGGTTCGGTAAAACCGCTCTTCGGCTCCGGCCCTAGCTTGCGCCAGTTCAGGTGCGAAACCACCTCGCGGCAAATGCGAATACCGTCCATCTCGTCTTGAGCAAGATAGTCACCCAAGCCAGAGGTCTGTGTGTGCATGTCAGCGCCGCCTAGGCTCTCTGCGTCTGCATCTTCCCCGGTGGCCATCTTCACCAGCGGCGGACCGCCCAGGGACACCATGGCCTGATTTTTAACCATGATGTTGTAGTCACTCATGCCGGGCTGGTAAGCGCCACCCGCGGTAGCCGCGCCAAAGACCACGGATATCGTTGGGATGCGTAATTTGGAGAGCTCAGAAATTTCGTAAAACAGCCGACCAGATTCGGCAAAGTGCTCGATATCGCGCTGTAAATCCGCCTCAGCTTCTGCGTTGGGATCGCCGCTGCCGTCACCGCTAGCGCCGCGTAAATCCGCTCCTGCACTTTCTACGAATTGGACGTAGGGCATGCGGTTTTCTCTGGCGATTTCTAAGCCGCGCATAAGTTTTTTTGAGTTGAAGGGGTTAAAAGCGCCGGCTCTGACCGATGGGTCGTGGCCAAGAATGACGCATTCCACGCCTTCGATAACGCCGATGCCAACGACGAATCCTGAGCCGATGTCGTAGGCTGAACGCCAGGCCGCAAGCGGGCTGATTTCCAAAAAGGGTGAGTCACGATCCAACACGTGTGCGATGCGTTCGCGAATAGGCATTTTGCCGCGCTTGCGTAGTCGGGCTACCGCCTCTTCGCCGCCGCCTTCTGCTGCCTCGTCATACAGCACTTGCAGTTCGGCCAATGTCTCTAACATATCGGCTTTGTTGCGTTGGAAAACTTCGGCTCTTTTGTCGAGCTTTGATTCCAGAATTGCCATATTGATCCCCTCCAATGCCTGACTAGCAAATTACCCCTCCCGTCAAACGTAGCAGAATAAAAAGCCAGCCATAAGGTTTTTTTGTGGTAGTTTTCGTCCGATCGAGAGGGGAATTTATGACCGCCGAACCCGGACTACAGCAACTGAAAAGCGCGCGTGCGCGGCAAAATATTTGCCAAGCCACCATTGCCCAGTTAGCCAAGCTTGGCTATGCAGAAACAACCATAGCCGGGGTGGCTCATGAGGCCGGGTTTTCCAAAGGCGCGGTGCAATATCACTTTCCAACCAAGGAAGAGCTCATCGCGGCAACGGTAGAGCACTTGCTTCTGCGCACCGTATCCAACGCGAAGCTTGTCTATGGCGATGTTGAAAGTGCACTGATGACTGCCTGGCAGCGCTTGATAAATACGTCTGCGTATCGAGCGTTGTTGGAAATTCTCAACGCGGCTCGCACGGATCGTAAGCTGCGACTAAGGATTTCTGCCGAGCTGGTGTCTTGGGGGCGCAATTTGGATCAGCAATCACTAGACATCTATCAAAGCGCAAACCCGCAGCTGTCACCCAAGGAAGGCGATGGAGAGGTAATCATGCTGCTGAACATGACCCGCAGTTTTATGCGCGGGTTGCTGATTCAAGAGCAGTACGGCATTTCGCCTGAAGAAACACTGAACTACGTCGCCAAGTGGATTGAATTGGTTGCGCCATTGCTGGCTCTGCGTGAACCGCGAGCGAGCTGACAGCTCCCGGCGTCAACGCAAACGGTGCCCAAGCGCCTGCTAAGAACAACATAAAAGAGGATCGAAAATGACAACAACACAAGCGGAAATCGCAGAATTTGAGGAGCAGGCCGATCGCTGGTTTGCCGAGAATAAACCCGCTAATCCGGGCTTTATACTGCCGGAAACTTTTATGGAGGTTGGAACCGATCAGCAGTTTGAGTTTTTGCGCGATTGGCAACAAAAGGTCTACGAAAATGGTTATGTGGGCATGTCTTGGCCGAAGGAGTACGGCGGCTTGGGCATGGATCAGGTTTTTCAGGACATAGCCACTAAGGCCATGGCCAAGCACCGAGTGCCTTTTTTGCCCAACACCATTGGCTTGAACTGGGCAGGGCCACTGATCTTGGCCATGGGCACAGAAGAAGAAAAACAGCGCTACATCAAGGGCATCTTAAGTGCCGAAGATATTTGGTGTCAGGGGTTTTCTGAACCTGACCACGGTTCTGACCTGGGCAGCGCCCAATGCAAAGCCGTGAAAGACGGTGACGAATACATCATCAATGGATCCAAAATTTGGACGAGCTTGGGTTCTTATGCCAAGTACATGATTTTGATTGCGCGCACCTCTACGGGCGGTCCCAACAAATATGCTGGGTTGAGTTTCTTTCTGGCCCCGATGCAATCAGAAGGTATTGAGCCTCGGCCCATCAAAAAACTCACCGGCGAATACGGTTTTTGTCAGACCTTTTTTAATGACGCGCGCATCCCTGCGTCTTGCATGATGGGTAAGGAAGGCGAGGGCTGGAAGGTGGCTATGGCTACCTTGATGTTTGAGCGTGGCGCCGCAGGTGGTCAGGCAGGCGGTTTGGCGATGATGGACTTAAGCATTGACGACATTGTTGAGCTGGCTCGCCGCGCCAAACGCAATGGCAAGCCTGCGATTGAGGATCCTCATGTGCGCGAGCAGTTAGTGGATCTGATTACCGAAGCTCGCGGCAACAGTTATATGTCAGCCAGGGCGAAGGTGCCGGCGCTGGCTACGGACTGGCCAACCGCGATCAGTATGTCGGGCAAGTTACGTTCGTCAGAACTTAAGCGCCGCATGTGCCAATTTGCGATTTCCCTGCAAGGTGCCAACGGCGCGCGCTATGTGAGCCCGGAAGCGGTAGACGGAGGCATGTGGCAGCGGTCTTATTTGAACGCCTTCTCCGGAACCATCGGCGGCGGTACCAGTCAGATTCAACACAACATCATCGGCGAACGGGTGCTGGGTTTGCCCAAGGGTTAAACCCCAGCCTCACCCCTAACGCTAAAGTGATTAAAGGACAGAAGTTTTCATGGCGACGATAGAGTTTTCAGAAGAGCAAACCATGTTGATGGAGACAGCGGTAGATTTTTGCCGCAAGCATTCTCCATTGGACCGGGTGCGCACCCAAATTGAACAGGAGGCCAGCGTTGATCCTGGTGTTTGGCAAGAGATGGTGGACCTGGGTTGGTTGGGGATCACTATTCCCGAGACCTATGGCGGGTTGGGGCTGTCTTTAGCGGATGTCGTGCCCATTGCTGAGAGTATGGGGCGCCACCTAATGGGTTCACCTTTTTTGCCCACGACTCTGGCGGCACAAGCGCTGCTGACTTCCGGTAGTGAAGGGCAAAAAGAACAGTGGCTGCCTCAGATTGCAGCAGGTATGCCTGCCTCCATTGCATTGACCGAAGACGACGGTAACTGGAATCTGGCTGAGCTGGGCAGCTTCGCTAAGGTGCAGGGAGACACGGTGCGGTTGACCGCCAAAAAGGGCTTTGTGCTGGATGGGAGCCAGGCCAAAGTTATTGTGGTCTCGGCAAATGTAGACGGTAAACCCGGTTTGGTCTTGATTCAGGCAGAGCAGTTGCCTCAGGGGGCGTTGGTCAGAGAAACCGTCATCGACGAGACTCGCCGCAGCTTCACCCTAGAGGTAGATGGCTTGGAGCTGCCCGCAGAGCAAGTTTTCCCAGATGCGGACTTTGCCAGCATCGAGCAGGCGGCATTGTTGCTGCTGAGCGCTGAGATGTCGGGCGGGCTGGCCGGGGTGCTGCATGTGATCATTGATTACCTGACAACGCGCAAGCAGTTTGATCAGTACATTGGCAGTTACCAGTCGCTGAAGCACCCAACCGTTGAAATTCTGTTGTCGATGGAAGCCTGCCGATCTCACGTCTACCGAGCCGCCACCTGCATCGCTCAAGGCAACATTGCTGAAATAGAAGAGGCAGTGCGCATGGCCAAAGCCCAAGGCAGTGAGGCCTTCGCCTTTGCTGGCGATCGCGCGGTGCAATTTCATGGCGGCTTTGGCTTTACCTACGACTGCGATGCCCAGCTTTTTCTGCGCCGGGCATTGTGGTGCCAGTATCAATTTGGTGATGCCGCCTATCACCGTAACTTGTTGGCCCCGCTGCTGTTAGATGAGGTCGCTCTCAAATAGCGCCGAGCCGACGGCAGTTGCGCTACCAAAAATAACGAGGGGCGTTGTCGGTTGGCCAGTCGCACACGGCGCCGGCGCGACCAGGCGTTACATCGAAGACCAACCCACAGCCGGGAGAATGACATGACGGGACCAACAATGAAGCTATAACACTGCGCCGACGCGCGCTCCTTACGGCCGCTTTGGGCCTTGGAAGAGATGGGGTTGGAATACGAGCTAATCAACATGACCTTTCCACCTCGGGCCACCTATCCTGGATATCTGGATCTGAATCCCCTGGGCACCGTACCTACCTTTACCGACGGTGATCTGGTGATGACGGAATCGTCAGGGATCTGCCACTACCTGGAGGATAAGTACGGGCCTACATCCATTGGCGTGCCCAAGGATCATCCCGCCTATGGCGAGTATCTGAATTGGCTTTATCGCAGTGATGCAACCCTGACCTTTCCTCAAACCTTGGTGCTTCGGTATACCCGGCTGGAGCCAGAAGAACGGCGAATCCCCCAAGTGGTGGAAGATTATTCCATTTGGTACTTGTCGCGCTTGCGCTCGGTGGAAATGGCCTTGGAAGGCAAAGAGTTTTTGTGCGCGGACAAGTTTACCATCGCCGATATCACAGTGGGTTATGCGCTATTTTTGGGTGTATCGCTAGGGCTGGATGAACGCTACAAACCCAACTGCAAACGCTATTTAGACATGCTTATGGAACGGCCCGGATTCAAAAGCGCCAGGGCCAAGCAGCAAGGCTGAATAACGTTTTTTAGGAGCGCCAACGATGAAGATCATTACCGGCCTGCCTGTCCAGGATTTGAACGCTGTTGGCGAAGCCGCCAAAGCGGTAGAGGGTCAGGGCTTTAGTGGCGTTTCCACTCAAGAGAATCGTCAGGATGCTTTTTTGCCCCTGGCAGTGGCAGCGACGCAGACGTCCAAGCTAGAACTCCGGACCAGTATCGCCATCGCCTTTGCCCGCAGCCCCATGGTGGCGGCGAACATGTCTTGGGATATTCAGCGCGCCAGTAGAGGGCGATTCACCTTAGGCATTGGCAGTCAGGTTAAAGGCCATAATGTGCGCCGTTTTAGCGTGCCATGGTCTGCGCCAGCGCCGCGTATGCGCGAGTACGTGCAATCCTTGCGCGCAATTTGGGATTGTTGGGCTAACGGCACACCGTTGGATTATCAGGGGGAGCATTATCAGTTCAGTCTGATGACGCCAAACTTTACGCCGGAGCCCTGCGAATTCGGCGTGCCTAAAGTTCAGATTGCGGCGGTAGGCCCCGCCATGATGAAGGTGGCAGCCGAAGAGTGCGACGGCGTCATGCTGCACGTGTTTTGCACCGGCAAATACCTACAAGAAGTGATCATGCCGCGCCTGAATCAAGGACTCGAAAAAGCAGAACGCCGTCGCGAGGATTTTGAGATCAGCGGCGGTGGCTTCGTGGCTACTGGCGCTGACGACGAAGCGGTAAACACCATGTTCGAATGGGTCCGCAAGCGCATTGGATTCTATGGATCTACCCCGTCCTACTGGCCAGTGTTTGAACAACACGGTTGGGAAGAATTAGGGCTCAAGCTCAACGATATGTCCAAAAAGGGCCAGTGGGATGAGATGACTCAAGCTATATCAGACGATGTGGTGCATGAGTTTTGCGTAACTGGTCGCTTTGATGAGATCAAAGATCGAATTCGTCAGCGCTTTGCTGGCAGTGTCGATGCGGTCGCTCTCCCCAGTGATACGCCAAAGGATTTGCTGCAAGAACTGCGCGCGCTTTAACGCGCCTCCTTCGAAAATTTCTCCAGAATCTGCGCCGTTGGGTTGATTGCGACTATCTCCCGACCAAATTACCTACGCTCATCCGCTTAAAAGTACCGTTCGTAAATTCGGCCTGTAAATGGCCGCAAAATTGCACCAGGTTTGCGTGGTTTTTTGCAGCCCTTTGCAGTTCGTGTGGGCTGTGTGGATTTAAAAATCATTTGGCCTCAACAGGGTTCTTGGGACGTAGCCGGTTGGTGATGCAGTTGAGCTGTTTTTATAGGCTCCAAAATCGGTCTTGTTTTTTTCGCGTTACAGGAAACGAACTGGGATGTTGCAGTTTTAACACGCCAGCGATTGGGCCTTTCACTCAAGGAGAGAGTAATGAAGAAAACAGAGCGTTTTGGGTGGTCTATGCCGGTCGGCAGTAGTGAGCAGATGATCCTCAGTATGCCATTGACCGGTCCCTTTGGTTGGCGGGCCTGGAGCGGCTTTTCGTCAGTAGCCCTGTTGGGCTTTGTGTTGATGGGATCAATGCTCAGCCTGCCAAATGTCGCTCAGGCACAGAGTTCAGCAGCGGTTATTGAGGAAGTAATAGTTACCGGTTCACGGATAAAAAGACCTGGCCTGACATCTTCAAGCCCAATCGTAACGATCGATGCGGCTGAGATTGAATTTCAACAAGAGGCGGATCTTGAGCGAATACTGCGAAACCTGCCGTCGACGATTCCCGGTGATAACGAGAACGTCAATAACGGCACCGATGGTATTGCTACCGTGGACATACGTGGTCTGGGTCCAGAGCGAAATCTGATCC
>JAYOSS010000084.1:3416-10787 GCA_038139355.1 Gammaproteobacteria bacterium | reverse complement strand
CCCCAAGCGCTTTTTCGGCCATATCAATGCCCGTGGTCGCAAAGCCCAGGCGCGCGATGGATTCTGCCAGTATGCCGCCGCCGCAGCCCACATCCAGAATCGGTCCGGCGCCCAGATCTGCCTTGTCTTGAATGTAACTCAGACGACAGGGATTAATGTCATGCAGGGGTTTGAAATCGCCGTCCGGGTCCCACCAGCGATGGGCCAATTCGTTGAATTTTTCAATTTCTTCTGGGTCAACGTTGTCGCCAGCAGCCATGCCTATCTCCAATTTCAGGACGCGCAGTTAAAGCATTGGGTGAGCAAATTACAAGGGCTATCCGCGCTGACTGCGCATAGGGGTGGCTTTCAAAGGTAAGCCCAACGTGGGTTTATGCTTGGACTTTACCCCAAGAGAGCGTGACGACACCGCCCGTCGGGAAGTTTTGCGATCTGTGGTCCAGGCGGTTAGCGTTGTGTCATGGCCAGCTCGTTCAAGATTCAGTATCCACGTCGTCAGGTTTCCCGCGCCATGCTGCGCTTTGTAGCCGGGCGCTTGATTCACTTGCTCAGTGACCTGCGGATTCAAGGGCAAGAGCACGTGCCCGACAGTGGGCCTATCATCCTGGCTGCCAACCATTTCGACTTTATCGACCCGGCTTTGCTGCTATATGCCAGTCCGCGGTTGGTGGAATTTGTGGGTGGTGCGAATCGGCCTAACGCGCCGCTGTGGGCGCGCATGATTCCGGAACTCTGGGGTTTTATCGCGGCTTACCGGGGCGGCTACAGTCGCTCAACCTTAGAGCTGTCCCAGCAAGTGTTAGCCCAAGACGGTGTGTTGGGGATATTTCCCGAGGGGGGGAGCTGGGCGACGCTGCTGCGGCCAGCTCGCCCAGGACTGGCTTTTGTCGCAGAAAAGAGCGGAGCCAGTGTGGTGCCAGTAAGCATCAGCGGGGCCGACAAGGTACTAGGTGGCCCCAAACAACCCCTGCACATTCAATTTCATCCGCCGGTGCTGCCACCGCGCGCGGTTGATCGGGCCAGCAGACGTCAACAGCTGGATGCCTACGGCGACAAGATCATGTCGGTGATTGCTCAGGGGTTGCCTCAGGCGCAGCGCGGCCGTTTTTCCTCAGACCCTGAGGCCAGGGCTGCGGCAGAGGCGGTATCGGCTTTTCCGTTCACGGATCCGGAGCTACGAGGCGGTTAGCGGCATCAAACCCATTGGCGGTTGTTCACTCGGAGCTGACCTGCTACCCAAACATGGGTCACCGCCTGATTGGCGCGCCCTTGGCCCAGCAAGCTGGCCAGATCCAGTGTGACCAGCTCAGATTGCCATCGCGGATCCAGTACGCGCATATCCAAAGCAATAAGGTCTGCCAGCTTGTCCGCCGCCAGTGCGCCGATGTCTGGGTCTAAGCCCAGCACGCCGGCACCCCCCAACGTCGCACGGTGCAGGCCAGTGGTGCCTTGCCCCTCAATGCAGCGAAACAGGTCGGCGTAGTAATTCAGATCGTAGCTGCCTGTGCCGAATGCAACGGCCTGCTCGTCGGACATCCAATTCCAAGGCCTCATTTGATTGGCAAAGGGATGGGGACATCGGACTAAGGAGACCCGATAGCGCCGTAGCAGGGCGATATCGTCTTCATCCAGAGCGTTGACGTGAACTGCCTGCAGATTGGGGCCCAGCAGTCCCACTCGCTCTAATAGGGTCACTCCATGGCAGCCGTGGCGATCCTCAACGGCCAAAAGATGCCCTGGCGTTGGCTGCAACAGCACTTGAACCTGCAGATTCAACTCCTCGGCGTACATGCCCACCTTGGTCAGCATGTCGGTATCGATCTGCGCCAAGTCCGGCAAACCCAGAGCAACGCTGATTCTTGGGTGATGAGCGTAGTCATCGTGCATGGCCAAGGCCCGTTCCAAACCTTCCTGCGCGTTGGCGCACCAGCCATTGCCTGCGTCGGTGATGGGCACGCTGACCTGCACGCGCATTCCAGCTGCTTCTGCGGCCTTGGCAACCAGCTCGGAGAAGGGTGACATGTCCGCGCAGGTGGTGGTGCCCGCTAAGAGCATTTCTGTGAACGCCAGTTGCGCCGCTGCCTGGATCTCATCCTGGCTGAGCGGGGTTTGGTTTGCCGTGGTCAGGGGTAAAGGTGGCGCAAAGACGTCGGTGGGGGTGGAGTTGCCCCGGGACACGATGCCTAAGGCGTGGCTTTGGGCGTTGATCAAGCCCGGCATCAGCAAGTGTTGTGGCAGATTCAACGTTTGCTGGGGCTGAAACCGGCTGGCCAAGGCAGTGGCTTCGTCCACACCAACTATGCGCCCCTGGTGTATGGCTAGGGCCCAGTCAGGACGCGCAACACAATCGTGCTCGCTTTGCCCTAGGTTGCCTGAAATGTGTAGTAAGCGTCCGGGCTGAATCATTAAATCGATGGCTGTCATGGCGGGAGTATAGCCTCGGGCACTGGGGGCACAAACTACGGGTTGCGTCCATGAACTTGGCTGCTAAGGTTTTTTGGTCGTCAGTGATCCAGAGCCTAAGGAGCGCCCAGACCATGCAAATTAACGCGAATTTCGCAGAGCCGGTGACGATTCAAGCGGACCAGTTGCCCTGGGTGCCTTCGCCTATGGCCGGAGTAGAGCGCCGGATGCTCGATCGCATTGGGGATGAGGTGGCCAGAGCCACCAGCATTGTGCGTTACGCGCCGGGCAGTTCGTTTTCGCCCCATACCCACACCGGGGGTGAAGAATTCATTGTGCTTGAAGGGGTTTTTCAGGATGAGCACGGTGATTTTCCAGCCGGGAGTTATGTGCGCAATCCGCCCACCACGGCGCACAAACCCGGCTCCGAGGCCGGCTGCACGCTCTTCGTTAAACTTTGGCAGTTCGATCTTGGGGACCGTACCCAGTTCCACAAAATCATGGCCGATGAACTCGCCCCGGCAATCAATGGCCAGTCCACGGCGACCTTGCATCAGGATGCACGAGAAACCGTGACGTACCATCACCTTGATGCGGGTGTAACCCTCGAATCTCAGGCCTCGGGAGGGCTGGAGCTGCTGGTGTTAGCGGGATCCGTGATGGTTGGAGATCAGGAGTTGTCCCAACATGGTTGGCTGCGTTTACCTGACGGTGTGCCGCTCAAGGCAGCATCTGGTGCGCAGGGGACGCAGCTGTGGATGAAGACTGGACATCTGCTCTATGCCCAACCGCCAGCGTGCTGATTGACGCTTTGTGTAGTCGATTCCTGTAGTCGAGTTTTGTAGTCGACTCGCCAGGGCAGAAGTGGCCCTAAGGTGACCATCAACGGCGGTATCAGCGCAAGGCGAAAATTGGCGATTTTTCACCCAGGTATGTAGCGCTTTTTGTGCCTTGGACAAGAGGGATTTTTAACCCTTCTGCCCCCCTGTTGTGCTAGGATGATCTCTTGTTTTCGACGGTCTTAAACGCGCCTTTATGTCAGAAATTACTCCCCCTTCACCCCAAGATATTCAGCCGGTCAATATTGAGGACGAACTGCGTCAATCCTACCTAGATTACGCCATGAGCGTCATCGTGGGACGGGCTCTTCCAGATGTCCGCGACGGCCTCAAACCGGTGCACAAGCGCGTGCTCTTCGCCATGAATGAGCTCAACAACACCTACAACCGGCCCTACGTAAAATCCGCGCGTGTCGTGGGCGATGTGATTGGTAAATACCACCCTCATGGCGATACCGCGGTCTATGACACCGTGGTGCGGATGGCCCAAGATTTTTCCATGCGTTATCTGTTGGTGGACGGCCAGGGTAACTTCGGTTCCATTGACGCGGATCCACCTGCGGCCATGCGCTACACCGAAGTGCGAATGGCCAAAATGGCGTCAGAACTGTTGGCGGACTTGGACAAGGATACCGTTGAGTTCGTTAACAACTATGACGAC
The DNA here is from genome assembly GCA_038139355.1 of Gammaproteobacteria bacterium. Lineage (GTDB taxonomy): Bacteria > Pseudomonadota > Gammaproteobacteria > Pseudomonadales > Azotimanducaceae > UBA4421. Next base: position 6,884 of record JAYOSS010000084.1, on the reverse strand, counting down.
TCACTCACCATGCCTGAGGTGTTGCCCACCCGGGTGCCGAACTTGCTGGTAAACGGAAGCTCCGGCATTGCGGTGGGCATGGCCACGAATATCCCTCCCCACAACCTGACCGAGGTGGTGAACGCCTGTTTGGCGGTACTGGCGGATCAGGACATCTCAGTAGATGACCTGATGGAACACATTCAAGGCCCGGATTTTCCCACCGGCGGCATCATCAACGGGCGAGCCGGTATTGTGCAGGCCTATCGCACCGGTCGCGGTCGCATTTACGTGCGCGGGCGGGCGGAAGTGGAGACCGACGCCAAGGGGCGCGAAAAAATCGTCATTACTGAGATTCCCTATCAGCTCAATAAAGCCCGGTTGATTGAGAAAATAGCGGAGCTCGTCAAAGAAAAGCGCATTGAGGGCATCAGCGAGCTGCGCGACGAATCGGACAAAGACGGCCTGCGAGTGGTCATCGAGGTGCGTCGTGGCGAATCCGGCGAAGTCATACTCAACAACCTGTATTCCCAAACTCAGATACAAAGTGTGTTTGGCATCAACTGCGTGGCGCTGGTACAGGGTCAGCCCAAGCTGCTGAACCTGAAGCAGATGTTGCAGGCGTTTTTGCAGCATCGGCAGGAAGTGGTGACTCGACGCACCCTTTATCTGCTGCGTCGCGCGCGCCAGCGTGGTCATATTCTGGAAGGCCAAGCTGTGGCGCTTGCCAATATCGACGCGGTGATTGAACTGATTAAGAACTCTCCCTCAGCGGCTGATGCCCGAGTAGCCTTAATGGAACGGCGCTGGGAAGCCGCCGCGCTGTTTGAGTTGTTGGGCCGGGTGGGCAGTGATGCTTGCCGCCCAGAAGGACTGTCGGAAGATTTTGGTTTTGTGGATGAGCGTTATCGCCTCACGGAAGAACAAGCCCAAGCGATTCTGGAAATTCGCCTGCATCGCCTGACTGCTATGGAGCAGGACAAGTTGATGGAAGATTATCAGGGCGTGTTGGATGAAATCGCCGATCTGCTGGATATTTTGGGCTCCCATGAGCGGTTGATATCCGTTGTGCGTGGGGAGCTGGAAGAGGTGCGTGACACCTATGGGGATGAGCGGCGTACCGACATCACCAGCAGTCAGTTAGACCTGTCTGACGAAGATCTGATTAACGAAGAAGATCTGGTGGTGACCATATCTCATCAGGGTTACGCCAAGACCCAGCCTCTGGACACCTATCAGGCTCAACGCCGGGGTGGTCGGGGTAAAGCGGCTACGGCGGTTAAAGACGAAGACTTCGTGGAACACATGGTGGTGGCGCACTCCCACGACACCCTGCTGTGTTTTTCTAATCGTGGAAAAGTGTATTGGCTACGTGTATTTGGTATTCCCCAGGGCAGCCGTGGCGCCAAAGGCCGCCCCATGGTGAATTTGTTGCCGCTAGACAGCGATGAGCGCATCACCGCAGTGCTGCCCATCAAGGAGTACGCCAGCGATCACTTCGTCTTTATGGCCACGGCCAATGGCACGGTTAAGAAAACGCCTCTGGAGCAATTCGCCAGACCGCGTACCAGCGGTTTGATTGCCTTGGATCTGGAAGAGGACAACACCTTGGTTGGCGCGGCGATTACCAACGGTAGCTGCGATATTTTGCTCTGTGCCAGCTCCGGTAAGGCCACCCGATTCAAGGAATCCGACGTGCGCGCCATGGGTCGAAGCGCCAAAGGCGTGCGAGGAATTAAGCTGCCGGCAGGGCACCAACTGATCTCGCTGATTATCCCGGCGGAGCAAGGCTACCTGCTCACCGCCAGTGAAAACGGCTACGGCAAGCGCACTGGCTTAGACGAATTTCCACTCCGCGGCCGCGGAGCTCAGGGTGTCATCGCTATGCAAACCAGCGACCGCAACGGCGCTCTCGTTGGCGCGGTGCAAATCTTCGACGGTGACGAACTGATGCTGATCTCCAACATGGGGACCTTGGTGCGCACCAAGGGCGACGAAGTCTCGCTGTTAGGGCGCAACACCCAGGGGGTGCGCCTAATCAAGCTGCGAGACGACGAAAAGCTCAACAGCGTTAGCCGCATTGAAGAACAAGAAGATACGTCATCCGAGGGTGAGGACAGCGCCGATACCGACGCCGACGCCTCGGAGTAAAGTCGGGGTGAGGGGAATCATTGATCAAGCCATTAACTGGAGTAAAAAGACCCATGGCAAGAACCCATAATTTTTCCGCTGGTCCCGCAGCGTTACCCACCGAAGTATTGGCTCAGGCCAGTGCAGAGATGCTGGATTACGCAGGCAGCGGTATGTCGGTGATGGAAATGAGCCATCGCAGCAAAATCTTTGTGGATATCGCCGCCCAGGCGGAGCAGGACTTGCGTGACTTGTTTGCTATCTCCGACGACTACCACGTTTTGTTCTTGCAGGGCGGGGCCACGGGTCAATTTGCGGCGATTCCCCTGAACCTGACCCAAGGCGATGACACCATGGACTTTGTTGATACCGGCGCCTGGTCGAAGAAGGCCATTAAGGAAGCCGGGAAGTACTGTAACGTTAATGTGGCCGCCAGCAGTGCCGACTCCAACTATGATCACATTCCCGATGCGGCAAGCTGGAACCTCAGCGACAGCGCCAAGCTGCTGCACGTGTGCTCCAACGAGACCATCGGTGGCGTCCAGTTTCAGGCCTTTCCTAAGCACAAGACCTTAGTCGCTGACATGTCTTCGGATATTTTGTCCCGGCCGGTCAATGTGGACGACTTTGGCCTGATTTATGCCGGCGCGCAAAAGAACATTGGGCCTGCTGGCCTGACGGTGATTATCGTGCGCAAGGATTTGTGCGGTTCTGCTCGATCTATCACCCCGACGTTTTTAGATTACGCGGTCCAAGCCGACGCGGACTCCATGTCCAATACGCCGCCGACCTACTCGTGGTATCTGGCTGGGCTGGTATTCAAGTGGGTTAAAGCCAACGGCGGACTGGCAGGCATGGAAGCGCAAAATCGTGCCAAAGCCGATTTGCTGTATGGAGCCATCGATAACAGCAACTTCTATAGCTCTCCGGTAGCAGTGGCTGACCGCAGCGTGATGAACGTGCCCTTTACGTTGGCAGATAGTGCCTTAGACGCAGACTTTTTAGCCCAAGCGGAAGCGCGGGGTCTGTTCAACCTGAAGGGGCACCGCAGCGTGGGCGGTATGCGAGCCAGTATCTACAACGCCGTACCCATGGAATCGGTGCAGGCCTTGGTAACCTTCATGAGCGAATTTGAAAATGAGCGCGGATGACGACCAGCTAAAACCCCTGCGGGATCGTATTGATGCCCTGGACCTGCAGCTGTTAGCGCTGCTGAATGAGCGGGCTCAGTGTGCTTTAGAGGTGGGTGAAATCAAGGCGCGGCAGCCTGCAGAATCCGACCAGGCCGCCACGGTGTTTTATCGGCCTGAGCGTGTTGCGCAGATATTGCAGCGATTGTCAGACCAGAATAAAGGGCCG
>JAYOSS010000084.1:0-3406 GCA_038139355.1 Gammaproteobacteria bacterium | reverse complement strand
GTCTGATGACGACGTCAAAACCTTGTTCCGCGAGATCACCGCTTGCTGCCTGAGTTTAGAAACGCCGATTAGCGTGGCCTACTTCGGGCCTCAAGGCACCTATACCGAAGCGGCAACCATCAAACAATTTGGTCACTTTGTGCGAACTTCGCCCATGGCCTCTATTGATGAGGTTTTCCGGGAAGTGGAATCCGGCGGCTGTCGTTACGGCGTTGTGCCGGTGGAGAATTCCACCGAAGGCATGGTGAACCAGACCCTTGACTGTCTGTTGGGCACCAGTCTGCGCGTTTGCGCTGAAGTGGAACTGCCCATTCATCACGCCTTGATGAGATCAAAAGACGCCACAGTGGAACGACCGGTTAGCGCCATTGTTTCCCATGCTCAAAGCCTAGCCCAATGCCGTGCCTGGCTGGATCAGAACTATCCGGGCGTTCCGCGAACAGCGGTGGCCAGCAATGCAGAAGCCGCGAAACAGGCAGCGGCCAATCCAGATTTGTTGGCGGTGGCTGGCGAGGCAGCTGCAGAGCGCTACGAACTTCGTGTGCTGGCAACGTGTATTGAGGACAACCCCCATAACAAGACCCGATTTTTAGTGCTGGGCAAACAGTATGTTGGGCCCAGTGGTCGGGATAAGACCTCCATTTTGGTATCGGTGAAAAACGAACCCGGCGCGCTGCTGCGAGTGTTATCGCCCTTCGAAACCCACCAGATTGGTTTAACGCGCATTGAGACGCGTCCGGCCCGCTCGGGTGATTGGTCCTACGTGTTCTTCATTGATTTCGATGGGCATGAGTCGCACCCCGGTGCTGAGGCGGTGTTACAAGGTGTTAAGGATGTAGCCCTCGAGGTTCGAGTGCTGGGTTCTTATCCTAAAGCGACGGAGTAGAGTTAGCCGTGGAGCAACCAATGTTATCCATCAATCCCCGCATCGCAGGACTGAGTCCCTATAAGCCCGGCAAGCCGGTAGACGAAGTGGCCCGAGAGCTGGGCATTAACGATATCGTTAAGCTGGCGAGTAACGAAAACCCCAGAGGGCCGGGCGAAAAAGTCCAGTTGGCCATCGCCGAGGCAAGCAAAGAGCTGTCGCGCTATCCCGATGGCGGCGGGTTTTTGCTGAAAACTCGGTTGGCAGAAAAGACCGGTTTGCAACCCGCCCAGCTGACCTTGGGCAACGGCTCCAACGATGTCTTGGATTTGATCGCTCGAGTTGTTTTAGAGCCCGGTGCCCAAGCCATCATTGCTGAGCACAGTTTTGTGGTTTATCGCCTGGCGGTGACCTGCTGCGGTGGGGATCTGGTGACGGTGCCAGCAAAGGCCTATGGTGCTGATCTACCAGGCATGCTGGCGGCGATTACGGACCAAACTCGGCTCATTTTTATTGCCAATCCTAATAACCCAACCGGTACCCACACCCCGGCTAGCGAGTTAGTGCCTTTTCTTCAAGCTGTGCCAGCTCATGTTTGGGTGGTGCTGGACGAGGCCTATTTGGAATACGTTGAGGATGAGGATCACGTCAACGGTGCGTCATTGCTGAGTCAGTTCCCTAACCTCATCGTGACCCGAACCTTTTCTAAGGTTTATGGTTTAGCGGCGGTGCGATTTGGCTATGGCGCGTCCAGTCCGGAATTTGCTGATCTGCTCAATCGCGCTCGTCAGCCCTTTAACGTTAATTCGCTTGCCATGGCAGCCTGTCTGGCCGCCTTGGATGACGATGATTATGTCCAAGAAAGCGTGGCATTAAATCGTGCGGGTATGGCGCAAATGACTGAGGGGCTCACCAGTCTGGGCTATCGCTACATTCCCTCCGCCGGAAACTTCGTGGCCTTTGACTGCGGCGAGTCTGGCGATGCGCTTTTTCAACGCATGCTGCAAGAAGGCGTAATCGTTCGCGCTATCGGTGAATACGGTTTGCCCAACCACGTGCGCGTAAGCATTGGGCTGCCCGAGGAAAACCAGCGGTTCTTGAGTGTATTGGCCCGGGTGGGTGCCTTGTCCCGCGTGGCAGCTGATTCCTGATCGTGAGTAGTGGTGGCCGACAGATCGATACCCTAGCCGTCGTTGGGGTGGGGCTGATTGGCGGCTCTATTGGCAAGGCCGTCAAACAGCGGGGTTTGGCATCTCGGGTGGTGGGTATTGAAGCAGATCCAATCTCAGCTCAATGGGCGCTGGACAACGGATTATTGGATGCGGTCTGTGATGAGGTGCCCGCCGAGGCGGATCTCATCGCCCTTTGTGTGCCCAGTGATCTGGTTGCCGATTGGGTGGTGACCCTAGCAGATCATCCTGGTTGTATTTTTGACGTGGGCAGCGTCAAAAGTCCGATCATTCAGGCCTTGCAAGCACAGGGCGAGGTGCCCAAACAGTTTTTACCCTGTCACCCCATTAGTGGTTCGGAGAAAAGTGGTCCTCAGGCTGCTGATGGTCAGCTATTTGAAAATTGCACTGTGGTGTTCACGCCGTTAGAGCAGACCAGTCAGCGTGCCCAGCAACTTTGCAGCGCGTTATGGCAGGGCTTGGGTGCCAAGGTGACCATCATGAGCCACCAAGATCATGACGCCGCTCTGGCGGTGACAAGTCATTTGCCGCACTTGCTGGCGTTTGCCTTTATGGGGCAAGTGGAAGATCCGCACTTGGAGCTGACCGGCGGAGGCTTTCGCGACTTTACTCGCATTGCCGCTGCCAACCCGGAGCTGTGGTGGCGCATCATGGGTTTAAATCGTGGGCCCTTGGCTAAGGCCATGGGTGATTACTTGGATAATCTGCAGGCGTTGGCCGCCGCCATCGACAGCGGTGACGAGGCCCAGGGCCTGGCGCTGATTCGTGCCGCAGCGGCCAAGCGCCAGGCCGCAGAATCAAACGACGGGTAGGGCTGACAGACCAATGACAGCCGCATCTGCATCGTCCATTCCGGTACTTACCATTGATGGACCAGGCGGCGCCGGCAAGGGCACCGTGGCTGGAATCGTCGCTCAAACCCTTGGCTGGCACTTGTTGGACAGCGGTGCGCTGTATCGCATCATCGCCGTTGCCGGACTACGCGCCAATCTGGCGTTGGATGATGTCGATGCCCTAGTAGCCTTGAGCCAACGACTGGATATTGTGTTCTCGGGCGGTCAGGTCAGTGTCGATGGCACGGATTTTAGCCAGGCCATTCGTACAGAAGAGGCAGGCAATAGCGCCTCTAAGGTAGCGGCTCTGCCAGCCCTGCGTCAGGCGGTATTGAGCATGCAACAAGACTTTCGCAAAGCCCCAGGACTGGTGGCGGACGGCCGGGACATGGGTACCGTGGTGTTCCCAGACGCGCCGGTGAAGATTTTTCTCGACGCCTCCCCTGCGGCGAGAGCGGAACGTCGCTATAACCAGTTGAAAAACAAAGGTTTGGGTGTTAATTTGCGCGCCCTTCTCG
>JAYOSS010000083.1:0-10884 GCA_038139355.1 Gammaproteobacteria bacterium | reverse complement strand
TAGTCTGGCTGGGCTTGGTCTCAATAGGTTCTGCTCTAAGAAGTGCAAAAGATAGTCAAACAAGGGCGACGCCTTCGGCCTGACTTGATCAAGCCAATTGCTTTGAACTTGATGCTCCGGTTCTGAGCCGGTTTGAGTTTGCTGCTGACTGGCTTGGCGCTGACCCACATGCTGGCTGAGCTGTTGGGCCACGGTGAAGTGCATTTTTTTGGCTTGTGGAAAAGGCGCAGTGAGATCGACCTGCTCGCCCTGAGCCATCTCGGTTACTAGCCACGCGCCGGGCAGCGAAAGATCCTCAGGCAAGCCCATCAGCGCTTTGCAATATTGTCCCAAGGACTGTTGTTCCGGTGACTGTTGACCCAACGAGAGTGGCGCCTCCCTCGGGCTGAAATGATGAGCTGCAAAACTGGCCAAGGGTATGTCCCAGACCTTGAAGTCGGCACGGTGATGAGCATCGGCATTAGCAGCTTTCCACTGTTCAAGGCTCTCGGCGTTTAGCCCCTGCTGGCTTGCGCTACCCTCTTTTTTTCCTAGGTTGGGTATATCGGCTATATCGCGATTGTCTGATGTTGTTGGTGCTTTAGATCCTTTTGATGCCTTTGGCTTTTCTGCCAAGACCTCGTTTAGGGGCCTTGCATCAGTCAGGCCCGGTTCTGAGGTAAGGGATCCGTAAGCAACAATGACCCGATCCTCGCAAAACCGAACCCCAAGAGCCGATGACGACTGGCGGGCCGAGATCGAGTTGCCGGACCCGGACAGGAGGCCGCGACTCCACCGCCCCAAAACTCTGGTCTGGGTCTTGATACTTGACGCTGCCATCACACCGCACTATCCCTTCGCGTTTTACTTCAACGCTATCTTCAGCAAAGTTAGGCGGTGTTGCTCTGAGTCTAGGCGGCGATTCGAGTAGGCTCATACAAGCCAACGACTAGGCGACGACTTAACACCCTGTCAGTGTTCTGCCATAAGCGTTTTGTTATGCTCTGGCGGCAACATCCAATCTTCTCTGGCGGCAGAAACCAGACCTATGAATAGCCCCAAGCGGCGTGCCCGCAAGCATCCGGTGTTACGAGTTCTGAGTCTTTTGACTCTGGCCGGCCTGTGCACGGGAATTCTTGGTGTTGCCGGCGCCTACATTTACTTAGACCCGCAAATTCCTGAAGCCAGTACGTTTCGCAACGTCACCTTGGAAGCGCCGCTGCGGATTTATACCCGGGATGGAGAGCTCATTGGTGAATTCGGCGAGCGGCGGCTGATTCCCATTGCTATTGAAGATGTGCCCCAAGACTTTATCAACGCCATCTTAGATACCGAGGACAAACGTTTTTACCAACACAGTGGTATTGACTACATTTCGCTGATCAACGACGTCGGGCAACTTGCTGCAAGTCTGGCGGGCTTGGGTGATGACCGACTGGGCGGCGCCAGCACCATAACCATGCAGTTAGCCCGTAATGTTTCGTTTACCTTGGAGCGCAGTTTTTTACGCAAATTCAAAGAAATGCTGTTATCCCTGAAAATCGAGAGGGAACTCAGCAAGGACGAAATCCTTGAGCTGTATATCAACTTGGTTCCCTTCGGAAAACGCGCCTATGGAGCCGAGGCCGCTGCGGTTACCTACTACGGTAAGTCGTTGAACGAGCTCAATCTGGCTCAGCTGGCCATGTTGGCCGGCACCCCCCAACGCCCAGAGGCAGGCAATCCCATTAACGGTCCAGATTGGGCGCTGCGCCGGCGCAACCAAGTGCTCGGCCGCATGCTAGCGCAGCAATCTATTACCCAAGCTCAATACGATGAGGCCACTGCCGCGCCTATTACTGCCCAGGTGTATGCTCGAGAGCTGGATCTACCCAGCCCCTATGTTGCTGAATGGGCCCGCCAACAAGTTAGCTCTATGGTGCCGGATCTGTACACCGGCGGTTACGAAATTTATACCACCCTGGACGGGGACCAACAGCGAGCCGCTATCCAGGCCTTGCGACACGGGTTAACCAAGTACGATCACGATCACGGATATCGCGGCCCTGACGGTCAGGTGCCTGAGCCGCTGCTTGAAGCCATTCGTCAGGCCTACGACCCGAACGCATTGTCCCCAACCTTTGCCGAGGCGGCGTTAGAGCAATCCGAACCGCTGCAACCCGCCGACTCACTAACAAGTGAAATGGATCTGCAGACCCTGCTGATCGCCCAACTGGAACCCTTTGCGGCCTTTGCTGAACAAACGCCCGCGGTGGTGGTTGCCGTTGGCGATGACCAGGCGACAGTGATTTCTCAAGATGCCGCTGTCGGTACCATCGAGCTGTCCGATAGCCGTTGGGCTCGTGCCTATATTTCTGTGGATGAAATGGGGCCCAGACCTGAGCGAATGAGCGACATTCTGCGTCCAGGCGATATCGTGCGGGTCAACACACAAGACCAAAACAACGCAAAAGCCAGCCAGTGGCGCCTAACTCAACTACCAGAAATACAGGGCGCCCTAATTGCCATGGATCCAAACGACGGAGCGGTGAGCGCGCTTGTCGGCGGTTACGACTTTTACCGCAATCAGTACAACTACGCCCTACAGGCCCAGCGCCAACCGGGGTCAGGTTTTAAACCCTTTGTGTATAGCTCGGCCCTCAGTCGAGGGGTCACTGCAGCGGATATCTTTCTCGATGCACCGCTGGTCTTCGACGACGCAAATCTGGAGTCCCAATATCGACCAGAAAACGATAACAACCGTTACAACGGCCCCACCCGCCTGCGTGAAGCGCTGTATCGCTCCATCAATCTGGTGTCTATTCGAGTGCTGTTAAAGATCGGTGCAGGCCGAGTGCTGCGGGACGTGCAAAAGTTTGGCTTCGATATGAGTTCTTTCCCCCGCAATACTCAGCTAGCCCTCGGCGGCGGCACCATGACGGTAGCCCCAGTGGATATGGTTCGAGCCTATGGGGTGTTGGCAAACGGCGGACATCTGGTTGAACCCTACGTTGTAGACCGGCTGGTCAATCAGCAGGGCCAAGTGATTTTTGCGGCGAATCCTCCCAAAGTGTGTCGGACGTGCGAGGCGCAAAGCGTCGACACCAAAGATAGCGCCACTCAAGCAAGCGCTGACGAATCCGAAGCTGATCCTGAAATTGATTGGTTAACCACCACAGTGCTGGACAACCTGCTGAGTCAAAATCCAGAACCAACACCCAATGCTGAAGCGCCTGCTGTGGCCGAGCGCGTCTTGGACGAACGCAACGCGTTCATCATGCAATCCATGCTGCGGGACGTCATCAAGCTAGGCACCGGGCGCAGAGCCCGCGCCTTAGGGCGCAACGATTTGGCAGGAAAAACCGGAACCACCAATGATGCCTCTGACACTTGGTTCAACGGCTTTAACCCGAATCTAGTGGCCAGCGTCTGGGTGGGATTTTCCGATCAGCATCCGCTGGGACGAAATTCCTATGGCTCTAATATCCCCCTACCTATTTGGATCGACTTCATGCGCGAAGCCTTGGCAGGGGTGCCCGAACAGGTGATGTCTCAGCCCCCAGGCGTTGTCACCCTGCGCATCAACAAGGAAACCGGCCAACCTACAGCACCGAGCAATCCAGCCGCCATCGAGGAGGTGTTCCTGGTCGAATACGCTCCGGATCCAGCTCCCGTAGGGGATCAAAATAAAGCCAATGTTGAGGAAATTCGTGCGGTCGATTTGTTCTGATGACTACCCCGGCCCGATCTCGGGTCGGTGAGCGTGGTTTTTCCGGCGCAACCCCATCGAGCTGTCTGCCCAGAACTTTCCTAAGAACTTTGTGTTGGGTTTCATCGATAAGGCCAGCGGATTGTCCGCTGAGCCCTGCACGCTGGCTGCGTTGCCACCGAAAAATATCGGGACCCTGAACCGGGTCATTGACGGGATCAGATCTGCTCTTTGCGATCTCTTTGCAAAAAAGAGCAGAGGAAGGACTAGCTGCCTGAGCTGGTTCGCTTGGCGAAACGCTGGCGGAACTTTTCTACCCGGCCGCCCGAGTCGATGGTCTTCTGCTTACCGGTGTAAAACGGATGACAGCTTGAGCAAACGTCCAAGTGCAGGTCTTCTGACAGGGTTGAACCAATGTCCATTTTGTTGCCACAGCTGCAGGTTGCGCTGATGGCGTGGTATTCCGGATGAATTTCAGCTTTCATAACGGCTACTTGCTTGTTCTAAATCGGGCGCGAAGTTTAACAGAAGAACAAGGCCTCGCAACCGTTACGGCCCCTTGAATACGCCAAGTAAGCCGAAGCTATCAAGATCCTAGCGAGCCGCCGTAGAATGCCCTATGCCCAAGAACCATCACGTCATTCAAGTCGCTGTTCCCCGGCCACTCCACTCGGTGTACGACTACCACGTGGACAGCGACGCCACGGTACCTCATGTGGGGGCGCGCCTGCGCGTACCCTTTGGGCGCAGTGAAGTGATCGGTATCTGTGTTAGTACCCAAGTAGACAACCCCCACAGCGATACCAAGTCCGTAATCGAGGTTTTGGACGATGATGCCGCAATCGCTGAAGAGCTACTGGAATTGGCCCAGTGGATGAGCAGCTACTACCACTATCCTCTGGGCGAGGTGCTGGCCACAATTTTGCCCAGCGCCGCCCGCAAAGGCTCAACCTTCGAGATCAAACCGCCGCCTTTGCCCGATCTCTGGCAACTGAAGAATCCTGACGCCGCCAGCCCACGAGCCAAAACTCAGCAAGCCCTAATCAAGCATATGCAAAGCCTGGACACTCAGTCTGGTAGCGAGCTTGAATCTGCAGGATTCAAACGGCCCATGTTGAGAAAATTGGAGGCCCTAGGTGTGTTAGAGCGGCAACTCCAAGCGCCCCACCAACCCCAAGACGCACCGCTACCGCCTTCCCCAGAACAACGCGCCGCCATCGATCAGGTGATTGCTGCCAAGCATTTTCAAACCTTCTTGCTCGAGGGCGTTACCGGGTCGGGTAAGACCGAGGTCTATCTGCAAGCCATGGCGCCAGTTGTGGAACAGGGCAAGCAGGTATTAGTCCTGGTGCCGGAGATTGCCCTAACGCCGCAAACCCTGGCGCGGTTTGAAAATCGCTTCGCCAATACCGGCGTTATGCATTCGGGTTTGACCGATCAGCAACGACTACAAACCTGGCTGCGCTGCCGCTCCGGTGATATTCATATACTGGTGGGAACCCGCTCGGCGGTTTTCACGCCATTTCAGAACTTGGGTTTAATCATTGTGGACGAGGAGCATGACAGCTCCTATAAGCAACAGGAGGGACTGCGCTATTCCGCTCGGGACCTCACGGTGAAGCGCGCACAAAGCTCAGACATACCGCTATTACTGGGTTCGGCAACGCCATCGTTAGAGTCTCTGTACAACGTCCAGCGCGGACGGTACCGGCTTTTATCGATGACAGAGCGCGCTGGCGGTGCGCTCATGCCCAGTTTTGATGTCATTGATCTACGGGGACAGACGTTGCGGGGCGGGCTTTCCGAGACCCTGATTCGGATCATTCGACATCACTTAGCGGCGGCTGGTCAGGTGTTGATCTATCTCAACCGCCGAGGATTTGCGCCAACGCTGCTTTGCAACGGCTGCGGCTGGCAGAGTGTCTGCCCAGACTGCGACGCCAAGCTCACGCTGCACAAAAATCCGGCGCAAATGGTCTGTCATCACTGCAGCCTGCGTTTTGCCCAACCGGATCACTGCGAAAACTGCGGCCAAGACGGTTTGCTGCCAGTGGGCCTAGGCACCCAACGAGCGGAAGAAGCGCTGGCGGAAATTTTTGCTGGCGTGCCCATGTACCGCATTGATCGTGATACCACGCGAAGCACTAACCAGCTCAACGCCCAGCTAGAAAAAATACATCAAGGTAAGCCCTGCATCATGGTGGGCACGCAAATGCTCGCCAAGGGACATCACTTCCCCCAAGTCACTCTCGTCGCTGTGGTTAATGCCGACGCGGGATTTTTAAGCCCGGACTTTCGTGCACCCGAACGGACCGCCCAGTTAATCGTGCAGGTGGCGGGCAGAGCCGGTCGCGCTGAGCGTCCCGGTGAGGTTTGGATTCAGTCTTATCAACCTGAAAACCCGTTGCTGCTGCGCTTAATCAAACACGGCTACAGTAGCTTTGCTCAGGCCGAACTCAACGCGCGCCAACAGTCCGGGTTACCACCGGCCCAACCTATGGCCATGTTACGAGCCGAGGCATTCGATCCAGCCAGCGCCTCGAGTTTTTTACAACAATGCAAAACCCATCTACTGGCGCAAATGCAAAATGGCGTAGGACCCAACCCAAATAGCGCGCAGATTTTGGGCCCCATTCCTGCGCCCATGGCGCGAATTGCCAAGCGAGCGCGTTTTCAATTGGTGATCATTGCTGAGTCCAGGCCTCAGCTTCATCGACTACTGGCCAGCATCGGCCAACCCAAAACCGAGGCTAACCTGCGCTGGTCAATCGATGTCGACCCTTACGACGCCATGTAACGGTCCGGCCAACCGGGCGCCATGTCCGCGGTCTCTGGTTAAATAAGGGGCTTTTGCTTAGCCTGTGACGGACAAGCGCGTTATCATCCCCTTCGTCATCGAAACTTCAGCCCTAGCCACAGACCAAACAACATGACCAAAGACTTTGCCAACCGCGGAACGCCTGCAAAGCCTGTCAAACGGCGCAGCCGCGCATCGACCCCAACTCGCGGAGCGCGCAAAACCCCGACCAAAGGCGGCAAAACGTCGGGCTTTCACGGCCCCAGCTTTTCATCAGGCGCTATTTTTGGGGCGGTACTGGTGTTGTTGGCCTCCTATCTACCTGAGTGGCTGGGGACCCCACCTGGATCCAAAGATCAGTCCGTCGCCGCGAAAGAGCAGACGCCAACCGTCACATTTGAATTTCCGGACATCTTGAAAGATCGCGAAGTGGAAGTGGATACCAGCCCCTACCAAGTCCAATCCAACCAAGGGCCAGAAAAAGTCACTCGCTACAAAGTCCAGGCCGCGTCTTTCCGAGATCGAGATGAAGCTGATGAACTGCGAGCCAACCTGCTGCTCAACAATTTGCCCGCAAACGTGTTGGTCAGCGATGGCGACACCGGACGCTGGTACCGGGTCACCCTGGGACCCTTTGACAAGCGCGTGGATGCCAATCGCGCCCTGACCAAGCTCAGAGAGCGCGGGATTTCTGGGATCGTTCTCAATCATCGCGAAGAATGATCGGCGGCCAGTTTGCGCACCCAGCACGTTGCTTTGTCTGTTGGACCACGCCAATATCCCCCACCCTTTAGTGCAGCCGTCATTACCTGGCGGGCTCAGCAACGGAACCTAACTCACTATGCAAGCATTTCACGGCACTACAATCCTGAGCGTCAGAAACGATGAGCAGGTCGCCATGGGCGGCGACGGCCAAGTATCTCTGGGCGATACCGTTATGAAGGGCAACGCGATCAAAGTGCGTAAGCTCTACGAGGACCGGGTGATCGGCGGCTTTGCCGGCAGCACCGCGGATGCTTTTACGCTGTTTGAAAAATTTGAAGCGGCGCTGGAAAAATACCATGGGCAGTTGGCGCGCTCGGCAGTGGAGCTGGCTAAGGAATGGCGGTCAGACCGGGCTCTGCGCAAATTGGAGGCGATGCTCATCGTCGCCGACGCCACCACCACCTTGCTCATCAGCGGTAACGGCGACGTTATCGAGCCCGAAGCAGGGGTGTTAGCCATTGGCTCTGGAGGCAACTACGCTCGAGCGGCCGCCACGGCGCTGAGTGAAAACACTGGCCTCACACCCGAAGATATCGTGCGCAAAGCGTTGACCATCGCTGGCGATATCTGTGTCTACACCAATCATTCTTTGACCATCGAAACCTTGAGTGCCCATGTCGAATAAACAGCCGCTAACCCCCAAACAAATCGCCGCCGAACTGGATCGACACATCGTTGGTCAGGCTGCGGCCAAGCGTGCAGTGGCGATTGCTTTACGCAATCGTTGGCGACGTATGCAGCTGTCCGATGAGTTGCGGGATGAGGTCAGCCCCAAGAATATTTTGATGATCGGCCCCACCGGTGTGGGCAAAACCGAAATCGCCCGGCGTCTGGCTAAACTGGCCAATGCACCGCTGATAAAGGTAGAAGCCACTAAGTTCACAGAAGTGGGCTATGTGGGCCGGGACGTGGAGTCCATTATCCGGGACTTAGCGGATACAGCGGTTAATCTGCTGCGCCAGGAACAGATGCAAAACGTGCGAAGCCTCGCGGAAGATCGCGCCGAAGAACGCATTTTAGATGCCCTGCTGCCGCCGCCGCGGGGTAGCGAAGGTGAAACGGCCGATTCTTCCACCCGTCAAATGTTCCGCAAAAAACTCCGTGAAGGCGAGCTGGACGATAAAGAAATCGATATCGAGCTGGAGCAGGTAGCCGTTGGGGTGGAGATCATGACACCGCCTGGCATGGAAGAAATGACCAGCCAGCTTCAGAGCATGTTCGCCAACCTGGGTCAGGGCAAAACCAAACAGCATCGGCTAACCATCAAAGAGGCGCGCAAACGGCTGCAGGACGAAGAAGCCTCGGGCTTGGTTAACGACGAGGAAATCCGCAGCAAGGCTGTTACCGCGGTGGAGCAAACCGGTATCGTCTTTATTGACGAACTGGACAAGGTCGCCAAACGCTCCGAAACCACCGGCACCGATGTGTCTCGAGAGGGGGTGCAGCGCGATTTGTTACCGTTGATTGAAGGCTGCACGGTTTCCACCAAATACGGCCCTATCTCCACCGACCACATTCTCTTTATTGGTTCTGGTGCCTTCCACTTGGCCAAGCCTTCAGACTTGATTCCCGAACTGCAGGGACGTTTACCCATACGGGTAGAGCTGCAGGCCCTGAGTCCCGAGGACTTCAAACGCATTCTGACCGAACCCAAGGCCAGCCTGTGTGAGCAATACCAAGCGCTGATGGCGGCAGAGAACGTCACCGTTGAATTCACCCCCGAGGGCATTGAGCGGGTTGCTCAGTTGGCCTGGCAGGTAAACGAGGGGACAGAAAATATCGGCGCCCGACGTTTGCATACGGTCATGGAACGTCTGCTTGAATCGTTGTCTTTTGCCGCCGATGAATACGCCGGACAGACCGTCTATATTGATCAGAACTACGTGAACGAGCACCTGGTGGATCTGGTCAGCAATACCGATCTGTCGCGCTTTATTTTGTAGTCCCTGCCCGACGAATACGTTTATGCAAGCACCTAAGCACATTACCTACCACAAGATTGCCCACACCCTTGAACTGCAGTGGGAAAACGAGAGTTTTCAAATTCCCGCTGAAATGCTGCGGGTCTACTCGCCTTCTGCTGAAGTACGAGGACATTCCCCAGACCAGCGCACGCTGCAAACTGGCAAAAAGAACGTCGGGATCAAGCACATTGAGGCGGTGGGTAACTACGCCATTCGCATTAGCTTCGATGACGGCCACGACAGCGGAATTTTTGCTTGGACTTACTTACACGAGCTGGGTAGCCAGAAAGAAAAATTTTGGCAGGACTATCTCACTGAGCTCAAACAAGCGAACGCATCTAGGCTGCCGAATATTCCCGTTAATCAGTGGACGCCTAAGTAATCGTTTTCGGTGCACCAACCTAAAGCCCATCCGCGTTATAGTGCGTTTTTAAACCTGCCATGAGCCCATCGCGATGACCGATAGCGCCAGTACACGCCCAACTCAGACCAGCGAAGAGAAAGTCAGTTTCGGTTTTGAGAACGTCGCACCAGAGGAAAAAACCCGGCGGGTTGGAGATGTTTTCAAGGCCGTGGCCGGCCGCTATGACCTGATGAACGATCTGATGTCGTTAGGCACCCACCGCATTTTCAAACGCATGGTGCTGCAAATGTCGGGGGTTCGTGAAGGCCATTGTGTGCTGGATCTTGCAGGCGGCACCGGCGATATGTCCTCCCTGTTTGCGCCCCAAGTGGGTGAGCAAGGCCGGGTCATACTCACGGACCTCAATGGCCCAATGATGCATGTAGGCCGCAATCGACTGCTGGACGAAGGACTGGCACAGGTTCAGTTTTGTCAGGCGCCGGCAGAGGCCCTGCCCTTTGCGGACAATGCCTTTGATTGCGCCTGCATCAGCTTTGGTATTCGTAACTTTACCGACAAAGATCAAGCGCTGGCGGAGCTGCTGCGTGTCCTCAAACCCGGTGCTCCGCTGCTGGTACTGGAATTTTCCCAACCAACAGACCCGGTGCTGGAAACCGCCTACCGTGCATTCCAAGCTCTGTGGCCACCGGTGGGTAAGCTATTGGTTGGAGACGCCCAGCCCTATCAGTATTTGGTGGAGTCCATTCGCGTTCACCCGAATCAAAAGACCTTACAGCAAATGTTTGAAGATGCAGGCTTTGTGGACGCGGACTTTTACAACTTGGTAGGCGGTATTGCCGCCATTCACCGAGGCATCAAACCGCATAGCGACGGCTAGCCATGGGTGACCCAACGGATTTGCTGCTGCACTCTGTGCAGGCGTTACTGAGTCAGCTCAGCGCCAAGGTGATCGAACTAGACCCGGCCACCGAACAAGAGCTGGCAACCCTGGCGGGTCAGGTAATCGAAATTCAGTGCTCCCAGCCTGAAACAGCTTGGCACTTGATGCTTGAGCCGGACCGCATCCACCTTGCCAATGGCCCAGCAGACAAACCCAATGTCATCCTTAAAGGCAGCGCTCAAACCTTGCTCCACGCCCTGTTGACTGGGGACACCGGCTGGCCGCTAGAGATTGAGGGCGACATGGCCCTGCTCATGAAGCTGCTGTCTCTGATGGGGGGCTTCTCACCGGGCTTAGCCAAACCAGCAGCCCAGGCACTAGGCCAAGACAAGGCCCAGCGTTTAACGGCGTTGCTGGAAATGGGTCTGGCTACCGCCAGCAATTTAT
>JAYOSS010000082.1:0-10987 GCA_038139355.1 Gammaproteobacteria bacterium | reverse complement strand
CGATTCCAAAACCACGTGCCGCCCACGCCAGAACCGGCCTCGATGACCCGGGCTTCAAGCCCTTGCTGACGAAGTTTGTACAACATATAGATGCCGGCGAAACCAGCGCCGACGATCACGGCATCGATAGATTTTTGCTCTGTCATTGTTCTCTCCCTTAACGTGCCCTCGCCAGACTATGTGAAAGTGTATGTGAAAAAGCAATGCATAAGGTCAGGCCTTTGCCCTAGGAGCGTCATGGCCTATAGTTGATGAGTTATTTCGGGAGAGATTGAATATGCCATCAGCCCAAACCACCCTCAGCCCAACCCGGCGCTCAGTACATCCTCAGGCGAACGATACTTGGCAAAGTTTGGCCGCGCGGGAATTACCCGAGCTGCCCGAAGAGCAAGCGATAACCTCGCTGCAAAGCTGGAATCTGCACGTCTTTGCCCGACGGATTATTGATGACGCAACCGGCGAAATGGGTAACCCCATATTGCCCAGTGACATACTGTTTTTAGAGCCGCCGCTGACCGGCGCTCAGTAGTGTCTGCAAAGATCACCGACGTGCGATTAGCTGCGGCTCACGAGGGCGTGGCCGAGATCGTGGTGTCTTTGACGTTTGACAACGGTGGGCGATCTCACGTGCCACTGGATCATGATGCTGGGGCAAGGTTGATGGCGAGCTGCGGCGCTAACAGCGTAGAAGAATTGATTGGCCAGGGTTGGGAGCACGTCCGCGATGCTCTAACTGGCGCTTATAACGGGTTGGATTGAACGAATAAGAGTTATTAGGAGAGAAAGATGCTGGATTTGGTCATTAAGAACGGCAAAGTGGTAGACGGTAGTGGATTGCCCGCTTTCGTCGCGGATGTCGGTATTAAAGACGGCGTCATCGTCAAAATTGGCCGAGTGCATGAAGAGGCTCAAACCGCAGTTGATGCGGCAGGCCAAGTTGTCGCTCCGGGATTCATTGATCCGCATACCCACTTTGATGCTCAGCTGTTGTGGGACGGGGCGGCCAAGCCAGCCATCGAACATGGCGTCACCACCATTGTGCCCGGCAACTGCTCGCTGTCTCTGGCACCACTGAAAGCCGAGCACAGAATGAAGCTGGTGGGTATGTTCAATCAGATTGAAGAGATGCCCCACAAGGCCTTTGCGGAAGGTGTGGAATGGAATTGGGAAACCTTCGAAGAATACGTGAACCGCATCGGTAAAGACCTGGATATCAACGTAGCGCAGCTGGTGGGTCATAGCGTGTTGCGTTTGTGGGTCATGGGTGACGAGTCCATGAAGCGCGCGGCGAATGAGCAAGAAACTCAGGCCATGTGCGAGCTTTTGGATCAGTGTCTGAGCGCCGGGGCCATTGGTCTATCCAGCAGCTTTGTCGACATGGATGAGCGTTTGCAGCCAGTGCCCAGTCGCTATGCAGACGTTGCGGAACTGGATGCCCTGTGCGCGGTGCTGTCACAGCACAACAAGATCTTGCAGGTGGTTCACGAGTTTTTTGATAACGATCTCACCCTGGCGCGAATCGATCAGCTGGCAGATATCAGCTTGAAGCACGGCATCAACACCACGCTGTCGCCGTTGTTCGTCAGTCACGACAACGCCGAAAGTGCGCAGCAAATCATGGCGCGAATCGTTGAGCAAACCGAGCGTGGCGCTCGGGTCTGGCCCCAAGTGCAAACTCGTCCCATCGATATTTCCTTTAATTTCTCGGTTCCCAGCTTGTTGTTTATTCGCCTGCGTAAATGGTACGCCCTGATGCGTTTTAATAGCCCAGAGCAAATCATTGCCCAGCTGCAGGATGCCGAGGTGCGAGCCGCCCTGGTTGCTGAAGGCCAAGTCATGATGTCCCTGTGGGAGCGCTTAATCCTGCGCCAGGTCCAGTCCGAGGCCAATCAAGAGCTGGTGGGCAAAACCCTGAAAGAAATTGCAGAAATTCGTCAAAGCGATGCGCTGAACGTGATGATCGACCTTTCATTGGAGGAGTCCTTGGAAGCACACTTCTTATCTGCGGATATGGGCCACAACGACGATCAGCTGGTGGGTGAGTTACTTCAACACCCAAACGTCATGATCGGTGCCAGTGATGGCGGGGCGCATATTTTGTCCTTCGCCACCTATGGGGATACTGGCTACTTGTTAGGCCACTTTGTCCGTGACAAGGCCATTCTTGGGCTGGAAGCGGCGGTTAAGAAAATTACCGCCGACCCAGCCAATTTGTGGGGATTAGGCAATCGCGGTTTGCTGCGAGAGGGTTTTGTGGCGGATGTGACCATCTTTAGCGAAGCCAAGATCGATCGCGGGGTCGAACACTTTGTGCAGGACGTGCCTGGCGACGGCTTCCGATATGTGCGCGATGCCCATGGTGTCAGCACGGTGGTTGTTGGCGGCGCTATTGCTTATGACCAAGCCAAGGGTTATCGCGACGCGCATCGCGGGCAAATTATCGGTTAACTCTGGGCTAATCCGCGGCGGCCAGGTCTAACGGTGCTAGTCGGTTCACGCGCATCATGGATCTGAGTTCCTGAACATAGGCCTCGCCCCGTTCGGAATAGCGAAGCAGGTGCCCAGCCATGTCATGGCCGGTAATAGGCTGGCCTTGGCGGCGCAATGCGGCTCGGTGAGTCCGCAGGTCGGCATAAGCGTGATGGCTGTTGATGTTGCGCATGTATGAGGCAACCGACCGGTCGGTACTCGCAAACCGGGCAACTTCGTGAGTCTGGTTCGAGCCTCGTTTGCCGGGCACCATGCCGCAGCCCTTGCGATAGCACCACTGACCAAACAGGTTATTACCCTCCCGAGCAAAGCGAGAAGTGCCCCACGCCGATTCTATGGCGGCCTGGGTCAATGCCAAAGATACCGGCACGATATCCACCCGATTCAATAAAACCTCTACCTGGCTGGAAAGGTTTTGTTCTGGATCGACTTCATAGCGCTCGACCATCGCCTGTAGAAATGCCTCATCGTCTGCGTCCAAGGCCTCTAGCCCATCTTGTTTAAGCGCCAGCAAACGGTCTCGCTGAGTTATGAGGTGCTGATTGTTCGCGCTGATGATGGGGTGTAGGTAGTCAAAAAACGCCTGCTTTTTGGTTTTGACATCGGTGAACTGCCTGAAGTCGGGCAGCGGATTAGTATCAATCTTAAGCAGCTGTTGGGCTTGTTGAACCATGGTTGCGCCAGAAGGCTGGGGGTTGGGATTGGGGGGCTCCAGGGTCAGCCAGTATCCTAGGGCGAGGAGCGCGAGGGCTAGGGCGATCAGGTTGAATTGCTTCATAAGGGTATCTCCCAGATCTCGGCCTGGTGGCCTATTCGTTAAGGTGCTGGCTAAAGAAACTCAGTATATCTGCATCGAGCTTGGCCCGAAGTTCAGCACTGGGAACGGATCCAGCAAAACCGATGCGTTTAGCAAACCCAGATAGATGGGGCGCGTCTGCAAAGTCCATATGCTTGGTGCCCGGGATCAGGTCTGACTGAACGGGGCCGGAACTGTTGCCTAAAAACTTGTTCAGTTTTTTGTAGTTCAATGGGTCATCCCATGCTTTTTGTCCCAGATATAGCAGGGGCTTTGACGTGCCAGCATCGATGGTGCTCTTGGGTATGGGTACCATCCACCCATCCAGAGCAATGGCCGCAAGAATTCGCGGATCTTGTTCGGCGGCCATGATGCTGGTAGCGCCTCCGAATGAATGACCGAACACGCCAATGCGCGACAGATCAGCTCGCTGCCACAGTCCGCTGATGGGTAAGGTGGAATCCTCGGCAGCCTGTCGCGCCGCGATAACGTCCAGCATAAAGCGCACATCCGCGGTGCGCGCGGCTAATTGTGGCCCTCTGGCCGCCCAAAATTGCGCTTCGGTTTCGATGCCATCGCTGCCAGAGCGATAGTCCGCAATGGACCCGTCGGCGAAGACCGTCATAAACGCATCGAATGCATGGTCGGCGGCGATGACGAAGTAGCCATGGCTGGCCAAGGTTTCCATGTGGATGGAGTTTTGGGTTTTCATGCCTCCCAGCCCATGGGAAAACACGATGACCGGTAGTGCGTCCCCAGTAGGGTCAACGGTTGCTTGAAAGGTGCTGTTGGTTTGTACGTCCTGGATGTGTTGCAGCAGAAATTTCGGCAGCCCTAGATTCTTCGCAAAAGCGCCCATTTTGAGATCTGGCTGATCGATATAGGGCGAAGTTGTGCCTGTTTGATCCGCGGCTATGGGATACCAATACTGGACGACGATTCGACGTTGATCATCTGGGTCGTCGGTAAAAGTCTCTGCTCGGCTGGCGTCGGTCCAGGTTTCGATATTGGTGCCGACGGCGAAGGGTCCACCCGGTTGCGGCAGGTTATAAAAAGGTAACGTCGTCTTAACAAGACTGGCACAGCCAGCAGAAGCCAGGGTCGCAAAAAACAAAAGCAGAGAGCGCATGCAAAGGTGTCCAGATAACGAGGAGCTAGCGTGCTCCATCCAGCGTGTATTGACCGTGAAGAGTCCGGCTAGGGTTGGTCCAGTCGTTTACTAAGGTCCCGCTTTTCGGTGAGTTCGTAATCGATAATGCTGGATACCGCATACGTCTGTTGCAACTTACCGCTTGGGCCTGCGGTGTTTAGGCCTAGGACGCTAATGCCCGCAACCACGGCGCCGCGTTTTTCCAGCAGCTTGGTTAGACCTTTCAGCTGTCCGCCGGTTTCAACCCAGTCATCCACCAGCAAAATTCTGTCTCCTGGATTGATCAGGGACTTGTTGATTTCAAAGGCATTGGTCAGTTCGGTGTAGTCGCGAAAAGACTGACGTGCAATGTTGCGCCTAATGTTGGGCAGCTTGCCGCCCTTACGAATGGGGATCAGACCTTTTTTTAACTCCATTGCTACAGCCGACCCCAAGATAAAACCTAAGGATTCAGGGCAGGCGACTTTGTCAAAATCCAGCTTACGAAAGGGCCGACACAGGTCCAGCACCAAGGAACGAAAGACTTTTGGGTCGTTAAAGAGTGGCGTGAAGTCCAGCTTGGTGGTCGCTGCAAAATCGATGTGGGCTAAATAAGCTTCAGGTTGCAAGGTGTGCTCCGTGGCAGTGCTGCGAAGCCCTCAGCCTATACGGCAACCGCGGGAAGTGAAATGCATGCCGATAGCCGCTCCGGGCTGCTCACGGGTTTCCCCTGGGGTTCGTTGCTTGTGGTTGGCAGGTGTACTTTTGGAGCTACGCACCCGGTATCGTCAGGCTCGGTTGCCGCAGGTGTTTAGACATGTCACCAATCAAGGAATGACGAATTTCCCGCATAGCGAATCGCCATTCACCGTTTTCCTTGCGATAAGAGTCAAAATAGTCCCCAGCGAAGATCACCTGCAGCGGAAAATCCTCGGTGGCTTGGTACACCGTGACGTAGGAGTGAGCCTTGGCATCATCGCCCACCACCTCGATCTGAATGTTGGACATGACATGTTTGGTTCTGGGGGTGCCATCCGCGTACAAAATCAGGTTATTGGCGGATTCCTTTCCTGGCGTGTGCCCCTCAGCGATCCATTTGGCTTGCTTAAACAGTTCCCCAAAGGTTTTCAGATCACCGCTATCGATGGCAAAGCAGTATCGGTTCATTAAATCGAGGATTTGCTCGCGGTCGCTCATAGGGTCCCTCCTAGTTGCTAAATCCATAAGCCGGGGTAAGGTCTGCGAACTCACCGTGGAGCGTCAGCTTGAACAATTTGGATTTTCATCGCCTCAGCACAGTCTGCGGCTGGTTAAACACCTTACCTTTGTACATGTTTCAAGGCGAGCTGACTGCCAGTCTGATGTTGCACGCTTACGCCGCCTTGGAAGACGGCGGCGGGTTGGAGTCTATGGATCACGGCGTGAGGATGGTTTTGAACTATCAGGCCTCCTTGGAACAACCGCTCCATCACCAGCGGTTTGTCGAAATTCTGGAACAAGTCTTGGCCGGACAGCCGCCTGACGAACTCGTGGCTTTTCTCGCTCGAGAGACAACCCACTAGGTTCGATCCATTCTTTCGCCGCGAACGAATCCTGACCCAGAGATCCGTGAACCGGCAGCAATGAGGGGCGTGGCACCGGGCGGTCGTGGGGCGCGGGGAGGAGAGGAGAGCGGTTCAAACGCCCGGTGCCACAAAAGCAACAATGCGAGAAGCGTGCCAAAAACGGACTGTGGATGTCTTTTTTGCGCTCCAGGCCGTTTGACGGGGATTGTTGGCCGGTCCGAGGCCTCATTCAGTGTTCTTAGGTAGGTGGGTGATGTCACTAACGCCCAAATTTCGCCCGGATGAACCCCACAGCAGACCCTGTTGCACCAAATTAGGGCTTCTTGCTCCCAAGCTTCGGCCCGGCCTCACCGATGCCTCGTCAGGCTTTAGCCCATTGGCTAGACTGGGATAACCCCATCACGATTTCATAAAGGAGTGTCGCCAATGATGCGACTGCGACAAATAGCTCTAGTAGCTGAAGACTTGCGCCAGGCCGAAGTTGAGATTTGCCATCAACTGGGCCTGGAAGTGTGTTACCGAGACCCTGGACTGGCGCAGTTCGGTCTGCGGCATGGGTTATACGCCATTGGCGATCAACTGCTTGAAGTGGTTGCGCCAAAACAGCCCGGCACCACTGCGGGGCGTTTTCTTGAGCGGCGCGGCGGTGATGGCGGTTACATGGTGCTGCTGCAAACCGATGAGCTGAATGCGCAAAAGGCCCGCATAGAAGGCCAGGGCATAAGGCTTGTGCATGACGGCAAAATTGAAGCGGGGGGCGCTGCTATTCGCGGCATTCATTTGCATCCGAGGGACGTAGGCGGTGCGATTCTCTCAGTGGACCAGGCTAGCCCCCCCCAAAGCTGGCTTTGGGCCGGTCCGGATTGGCAATACCACTCTCTTGACGCGGTAGCCAAAGAAATTGTCGCTATCGATATTCAAGCCCAAGACCCCGAGGCCATGGCGGACCGATGGAGTAAGGCCGTGGGTCTGCCGGTAAACAACGGCATTATGCAACTGGACGACGCCATGATTCGATTTGTCGCAGCAAGGGATGAGCGCGGAGATGGCTTTATCGCTGCGGACCTGCGGGCGTCAGATCCCAGCCGAGCAGGCGAGACTTTGCGCCTATGCGGCTTTGATTTCCGGTTGGTTTAAGCGGAACGGCGCTCTCGGATATCGCTGGCGGCAGGGTGCCGGCTTTATCTTGTGACCATTCGGGGCAGCTTCGCCAAGTGTTGGGCAAAACTGCGTGCGAGGCCCAGGGAGAATAAAGGGTCGAGAGAGAAAGATTGGCGGAGAGACAGGGATTCGAACCCTGGAAGGCTGTTACACCTTGCTGGTTTTCAAGACCAGTGCATTCAACCGCTCTGCCATCTCTCCGACCGGGGAATTTTGACGAAGTCCTCTGCCAAGCACAAGGTAATGTTGGGCCACTTACCGCTTTTCGTCAGAAATCTCCGCTGAGTGTTGCGCTGAATAGGCGCTATTACCTACATTGTGATCCGGGTGGCCGGCGCCGGTGAAGATCGTCGCATGGCCGTGTTAGCGAGGAGCGAAAGGGGGTCCTATGCGGTTAGTTAAAATTTTGATCATTCTCGGATTGATCTATGTAGGCGTCGTAGTGACGTTTGAATCGTTACTCGGCTACTTCCAGCCAGCAGATGCGCGAACCATGGTCATTACGACCTTTGATGATCAGGGCAAGGGTTCGGATCGCGTGGTTGCTCGGCTGGAGACAGATGGCGTGCTTTACGTGGCGGCCAATCACTGGCCGCGAGCCTGGTACCGGGCGGCGCTGGCAAACGATGCGGTGGAGGTGACCTTTGGCGGGGAGACCACGCCTTATACGGCGGTATTGCTGCAGGGCGCAGAGCATGACCGCATCAATGCGGAACATGCGCTGCCGCTGGGCTTTCGCATTCTGACGGGTTTTCCGCCGCGTTATCTGATGCGTTTAGATCCCCGTTAATCTGCGCGCGTGAGTGTCGTAGCCGACCAGCTAGTTGTTCCACCAGGGCAGGTCGGAGTAGGACCGCAGATCCAATTCATTAGTCCACACAGAACGATGTTGCTGGGCGATGTGGAAATAGGTTTCCGCGATTTTTGCCGGCAGCATCAGTCCATCGTGCTCCATGCCTCGCGTCTCTCGAAGCTCCTGAAATCGCTCTGGGCCTAGCATCTTGCCCAGAGTGTCCGGTGCATCCACCGCGCCGTCTACCAAAATATGAGCGATATGAATCCCGCTTTTGGCAAATTGCGCGTTGAGGGTCTGACAGAGCATACGGCGGCCGCCCATGGCCGCGGCATGGCTGTGCTGTCCTGCGTTGCCGCGCACCGCTGCGGTGGCGGAGGTTACTAAGATCGTGCCTTTGCCGCGGGCTTCCATATGAGGCGTCACCGCTTGGGCCGTGCGAAACAGCCCGAAGGTGGCCATGCGCCAGCCCATTTCGAAAGCTTTGTAGGTGGTTGCGGCCAGGGGTCTGTCACCAATTTGCGCGCCTAGATTGAATACAACGGTATCGATGGGGCCGATATCTGCCTCAACCATGGCTATTCGATCTTCGATGCTGTTGTCTTCCACCGCGTTCATGAGGAAACCCGAAGCGCTGCCGCCACTGCTGTTGATTTCATCAACCATTCGATTCAGGCCTTCTTCGTCGCTGCGTCTGCACAACACCGAGTGGTAGCCCTCTTGAGCAAATTTTGCGGCGACGGTGCCGCCGATACCTGCGCCTGCACCAATCACTAAGCAAACTGGTTTCATCTATCGCTCCTTTTTATCGGGGAAGGTGTTCTCGGAGAATGGACTTCTGCTTTTTTACTAGTTCGCTGATCATCATAGCCGGTCCAGTCTGACTTTAACCTACAGCTTGTTGGGAGCGCCCGCGCATGGAATCCATCCAAGCGTCAAACCGTATCAGTAGCGGTGGCAAAAACAACAAATCCAAAAACAATGCGGTAATGATGATGGGGGTAATGAGCAACGCCACATCTTGGAAAATGATAGAGCTGGAGAACACCAGCAAAAACGTACCCACAGCAAGACTGAGGGTCGTGATGGTGATAGCGGAGCCTGCTTTGTCGATGGAGTAGCGAGCGGCTTCGATGGGGGTGGCGCCTTCGCTTTTGGCACTGATGTACTTGCTCAAAATGTGCACCGAATCGTCTACCACTAACCCGATGCTGATGGAGAACAACATGAGGGTATAGGGGCTGAGATTGCCCACGAACAAGCCCCAAAATCCGAACACGATGGTGGCGGGAAAAAGGTTCGGCAAGATACTGAGCAATCCGTACTTAATGCTCTGCAAGCCAACGATCATGGTGAGGGTTATCAGCAAAAAGCTCAGAGAAAAGCCTCGCAACAGTTCCGAGCTGATGGTTTGGCTGATACGCGCAAACAAAATCGTGTTGTCGCCCCGAGTCACCTTAAATTCCGCCGGCACATTGGCTGCTGCCCACTGATCTATTTTTTCGGCAAACCCTAATATCTGTTGATTGCTCAAATTCGAGGTGGCTACCACTAAACGCACTGCCGAATAGTCGCTATTAAAAATCGGCTGCAAGCTGGGCTCGATTTCTTGCACCAATTGATAGCCCACGAGGTAGTCGATGACAGTGAGTTGATCATCTGGCACCAGGTTATAGGCTTCGTCGTCATCGTTATCGGCTTTGTTGCGGGCTTTCAGGTAGTCGGTATAACTGGCGACAAAACTGGTTTCGTTTTGGTCCTCTAACCAAACGCTGAATTCGTTAACGGCTTTTAGAAAGTCAGGTTCGGTAATGCCGTAGTAGCCGTTGCTGCGTATCACGTAAACCAAAGCTTGGTCGTTACCAATTTTTTCCCGCAGGGCATCGATGACTTTGCGGGCGTCGGAATCCTCGTCGATAAAGGCAAAACGGTCAGAGTCCAAATTGTTCAGTGGCAGTAACGCCAGCGTCAGCCCGATCAACCCCAGGCTTACCCAGAACACCGGGCGCTGATGATGTTCTGCCAGCCGTGTCATCACGGCGATGAATTTACCGATTCCCAAGGGCCTGGGAACTCGGTGGACCGGCAAAATGAGCACCATGGCCGGGACCAGCATGATAGTGAACAGGAACGCCCAGCAAACGCCTATGGCAATGATGTTGCCAAAGCCGTAAATGGTTGGGGCGGAGCTGAAATTCAGGCTGAGGAAACCCATGGTCGTGGTGATGGTAGCCAGCGCAATGGGCCTGAAATTGATGTTCAGGCTCTCGGCCATGGCGGCCTTTTTGTCCAGGCCTCGTAACAGACCCTGTGCGTAGACCGAAACGATGTGAATGCCATCTGCCATGGCGATCACCGCCACCACTAACGGACCCAGGCGAGAGATCTGATTCAGCGGAATATCTAGCCAGGCGTGGCTACCCAAGGTCACCACCAGCGTGATGGCGGTCAGAACAAAAAGGCTCAACGAAGACAGCAGCGAACGCAGGCAGAACCAAAGCAGCACCAGTCCCACCAGCATCACCAGTGGAAACAACAGCCGATTGTCCTTGTCCGAGGCTATCTGGCTGTCGCGCTCAAATAATGGCCCTCCAATCACGTAGATAGCGACTTGGGGGTGGTTTGCCCGCAGGGAGTCGCGAAGGGTAACTGCGGAATTTGCCAGAGCGATTCGTGCTTCAGCGGTATCTTCGCTGAGTTTGTACTTGATGGTGGCGATGGTGAAATCACCGGTCGGTGACAACAGATTGCGGGTCAGATCTGAGTCGGCCAGAGCAATGCGCCGAAGCTCTGGGAAGTCCGCATCCGTCAGCGTGTGCAGTTCTGGCACCAGATAGGTGCGGCCATAAGTCTTTTTGTCAGACTCATTGAGTCGATAGTTGAGTATGGAGCCTACCGCAAGCGCTGAATCCACCTCTATGTAGCGCCGCGTCAGTTCATCCACAGCAGCCAGAGCGGTGCGGTTAAAGATGTCTTCTTGAACTTGAAAGGCCACCAGCAGAGAGGTACTTGGGGGGAAGTCTTGCTTGGCTTGATCCACCTCGGCTTTATAG
>JAYOSS010000081.1:0-11088 GCA_038139355.1 Gammaproteobacteria bacterium | reverse complement strand
CCTTTCCCGTTGGCACGCCATTTGACACCACGAACGCCGCTGCCAGGCGAATTATCGACGCCGCTTATCAAGTCAACGAGGCAAATCAGGGCACCGTATTCAAAGCTATCAGCTCGACCATTGGCGGATCTACGCGCAGCGGTAGCGGACCCGGCGGCGGCAGCGGCATGACCACGGCCAGCCATTTAGCCTCTATCGTGATTACCCTGCAGGACGAGCCCCTGCGCACCCTGTCGGCGCCGGAA
Organism: Gammaproteobacteria bacterium; assembly: GCA_038139355.1. Taxonomy (GTDB): domain Bacteria; phylum Pseudomonadota; class Gammaproteobacteria; order Pseudomonadales; family Azotimanducaceae; genus UBA4421. The sequence goes on along the minus strand of JAYOSS010000081.1, from coordinate 10,843 downwards.
TTGGAGCGCCAATGGCGACTACAAACCGGGCCAATCGCAGGTGTTGAAAGTTTGTCGTTCCGGTCCGGCTTCTTCAGCCGCGGATCAGCAGTAGAGTTTCGCCTAGCCCACCAGCAAGATGACGTCTTGTACGCCGCGGTGGATGACCTGAAAGCCAGCTATGCTTCTTTAACTGGTTTCTACGATATCCAAGACACGTTTAATTTGGGCAAACGCCAGTACGACATTGAATTGACTGCGGCAGGTGAAGCCGCTGGTCTGCTACCAACGGATATTGCCCGACAGTTACGAAACAGCTTCTTCGGTCAGGAAGTCCAGCGTATTCAGCGGGGACGCAACGAGCTCAAGGTAATGGTTCGCTACCCTGAACGTCAGCGTCAAAGCACCGAGAATTTGGCAGACGTGCGGATTCGGCTACAGGACGGTACCCAGGCCCCTCTACTAGCGGTCGCCAAATTGACCGAATCCAGAAGCTTTTCTTCCATCGATCGAGTTGATGGACTGCGTATCGTTAGCGTCACCAGCGAGGTCGATAACGAACTAACCACCCCGACCCAAGCCAATAATCAGGTCCTCAATCAGATCGTGCCTGAGCTACTCGCTCGGTATCCGGGTCTGCAGGTGAATCAGGCCGGACAAGGCCGAGAAGAATCCGAGGACATGGCGTCGTTGGCGAACATGATGGCCATTGCCATGCTGACTATTTTCGTCCTACTGGCCTCTCAAACCCGCAGTTACCTACAGCCCTTGGTGGTGCTGGCCGGGGTGCCCTTTGGCGCCGCAGGTGCGGTCATAGGCCACTATATTCTGGGCTACAACATCTCCTTTATTTCCATCTTTGGGATGGTGGCGCTCAGTGGCGTGGTGGTGAACGATTCCTTGGTACTGTTGGATCAGTACAATCGCAACCGCAGTGCCGGCGTGCCAATCAGTGAGGCTATTAGCGAGGCATCACGCCGGCGTTTTCGAGCGATTTTTCTGACCACCGCCACTACGGCGCTAGGCCTGACCCCGATGCTGTTCGAGACCAGCACCCAGGCTCAGTTCTTGATACCCATGGCGGTGAGCTTGGCAACGGGCATCGTGTTTGCCAGCGTGATTATTCTGTTCCTGATTCCAGCGTTGATCGCCATCCTTGAAGATGTCAAAAGCCTGAGCAAGTCCGGACAGAATCAGAGCTTAGTCACCGGGACCTAAGCCTCGCCTTCGTCGGGGCTTTTGCTATTCTGCGCCCATGAAATATGCCCTAGCTGTACACGGAGCCCCCTACGCCACCCAGGCGGCAGTTCATGCTCTATCTTTTGCCGAAGCGGTCTTAGACCAAGGGCATACCATCGAGCGGATCTTCTTTTTTCATGAGGGTGTCTATCAAGGCCTCAATGGACAAATTCCACCCCAGGACACCTTTAACCAGAACCTGCTCGAACGCTGGCAGGCCCTAACAGAACGCAATGTTGAACTGGCTCTTTGCATCGCCAGCGCCATCAAGCGCGGCGTGCTGGATGACGCTGAGCAAACCCGTTACGAGCAGGATCACCCCACCTTGGCACCGGGCTTTGAATTGGTGGGCTTGGGGCAACTGGTGGCCGCCATTAACAGCGCCGATCGCTACCTGGAGTTTCCGGCGTGAAGCGATATTTGTTTGTCATCAGCCGCAGTCCCTATCGCAGCAGTCACGCCATGGAACAACTGGAGGCTGCGATGGTAGCCGCGGTTTTCGATGGTCAAGTCTCCGTTTTGTTTCGCGACGAGGGGGTCTGGAACCTGCAGGAAAACCAATCCGGTGAGGCCAGCCAACAAAAAACCCTATCCAAGGTACTGGCGGCGCTGTCCAGCTATGAGATTGAAGACCTGTACGCGTGCCATGATTCCCTGGTTACGCGCCAGGTACAAATGGACAATGCGCTGACCGTTAAGACATTGAGCTTGGCAGAGCAAAGCCAATTGATCGCCGCTAGTGATGCCGTCGTTACAGGGCAGTCATGAGCTTGCATCTGGTATTCAGTGTTCAAGGCTTTCACGCCTGCCAACGTCGACTGCACGCTAATGACTCACAATATTTGCTGGGTGACGTAAATTACGCCTGGTCTCAGGCTGCACAGGTAGCAGAAATAACCAGTTACCTACTGGCCGCTGACGCAAAGACCCGGGGCATTAGCCTGGACATCAGTGCCCCGCTGACCCACATCGATTACCCGGACCTTGTCTCCCTGACGGTCGAGCATGAACCTGTTGTGAGCTGGAACGAGTAAACATGACGATCTCAGGCTTACAGGGTCAGTGCGATCAAGAAGGCTTTTTGCGAGACCTTAACGTTTGGTCTGAGAGCATTGCCGTGCTGTTGGCGGAGCAAGAAGGCATTGCCCTAACCGATCAGCATTGGGAAGTGCTGCGCTTATTGCGGGATTTCTATCAACGCACCGAAACGGCACCGGCCATGCGCCCGTTTTTAATGCTGGTTAACTATCAGCTGTGAGATGAGTGGGGTTCTAGCGTTTACTTAATGAGCCTGTTTGGCGGCAGGCCTGCAGTAACCGCAGCCAAGATAGCGGGCCTGCCAAGGCCTACGAACTGCCTATAGCGACTGGGATTCAGGCCCGTCAGGCACCTCTGAGGATTCACTGAGCTGTTGGCCAATAGCGACGACCTCGCCCACGATAATGATTGAGGGTCCGCTGACCTGAGCATCTGCCACCTGCTTGGTTAGTGCTTCCAATGTCGCGTAAACAGCTCGCTGGTTTGGCAGGGTCGCATTTTCAATCAATACCGCTGGGGTTGTCTTGTCTCGGCCGGCGTCAAGCAAACGTTTTTGGATAGTCGGTAGGCTAACCAGACCCATATAGATAACGAGGGTTTGATCGTCCCGAGCCCATTCTGCCCACTCCAAATTCTCAGCGTCTGCCACCCGATGGCCGGTAAGAAAACGTACGGATTGACTCAGGCGTCGATGGGTCAGCGGTATGCCAGCATAGCTGGCGGCAGCCATCCCTGCCGTAATGCCGGGTATGACGGTGACCGGGATACCCTGCTCTGTGGCCGCTAACAATTCCTCGCCCCCACGACCAAAAATAAAGGGATCACCGCCTTTAAGACGCACTACCTTCTTGCCGTTCTTGGCTTCATCAATCATGCGCCGGTTGATGCCATCCTGCATGACCGTGCCCGATGGTCTGCGTTCACCGCTATCGATCGCCACAGCCCCCCAGCCCTTCGCCCCAGCGACTTCCTCTCGAGGGCCTTGCTTGCCCACATCCACAAGTTCCACATCGCGCCGGGCATAGTCCAATAGCGCTGGACTGACCAACTTGTCGAACATGAGCACATCCGCACTTTGAATGGCCCTCAGACCTCGCAAGGTGATTAAGTCCGGGTCTCCGGGACCTGCACCCACCAGCACAATTTGTCCCTCAACGTCGCGGTTTTGCAGCATGCGCCGGGCTTCCACAACCGCCGCATCTAACTCTCCCTGCATGGCCTGATCAGCGGCACGGCTATCGAAGACCGAATCCCAATAGGCTTTGCGAGCGTCTACGTTACTCAGAGTTTGTTTCACTTCCCTGCGCAGCCGGCCCGCCAGCTCCGCCAATTTGCCCAAGCCCTTGGGCAATCGAGTTTCAATCCAGCCGCGCACGCTGCGGGCTAAGGTTGGCGACTGGCCCATGCTTGAAACCGCTACCAGTATGGGCATTCGATCAATAATGGCGGGAAAAATAATGGTGCACAGCTCGGTACGATCCACGCAGTTCACCAAAACCCCATGATCTAGGGCGGCGACAAAGACTGCCTCGCTGACTTGAGGGGCGTTGGTAGCGCTAATCACTAAACGCAGGCCAGCGTGTACCGCTTCAGGATAAAAAGGTCTGCGCTCCAGCAGCACTTGGCCTGCATCGCGCATGCGCTGAATTTCCGGATCGACCTCCGGCGCGATGACCGTAATCCTTGCCCCTGCCCTGACTAACCAACGCAGCTTGCGTAGGGCGGTCTGCCCTCCGCCCACGACGAGGCATGGAGCTCCCTGCAAACGATGGAACAGCGGCAGGTAGAACATTCAGCTTCGCGTCGACATTAGGGGTTGATGGACCAGGAGCTGGCACCGCCCAAGTAGGGTCGCAAAGCATCTGGAACACTCATGCTGCCATTGCCCTGCTGGAAGTTCTCCAGCAGCGCTACCAGTGTGCGGCCTACGGCCAAGCCGGATCCGTTTAGGGTATGCAGCAAGCGGATATCACCATGAGCATCTCGGAAACGAGCCTGCATACGCCGCGCTTGGAAATCCAGACAGTTGCTGCAAGAAGATATTTCTCGGTACTGAGTCTGACTCGGCAGCCACACCTCCAAATCAATGGTCTTTGCAGAGGTAAAGCTTAGATCACCGCCACACAGAGCAACGGCCCGGTAGGGCAATTCCAGTTGTTGTAGCACTGCCTCTGCATGCCCGGTCAAACTATCCAAAGTGTCCCAAGAGGTATCCGGATGAACCAGCTGCACCAGCTCGACTTTTTCAAATTGATGTTGGCGAATCATACCCCGGGTGTCTCGGCCATAGCTGCCGGCTTCACTGCGAAAACACGGGCTGTGGCAGACATGACGCTTGGGCAGATCAGCCTCTTCTAAAATGTCACCGCGATAAATATTGGTCACCGGAATCTCAGCGGTGGGCACCAGAAAATAATCCTGCTCGCCATTCAGTTGGAACATGTCCTCAGCGGCCTTGGGCAAGTTGCCTGTGCCCCGAGCACTGTCAGCATTGACCATGTACGGCACATACACTTCCTGGTAACCGTGTTGTTGGGTATGCAGATCCAGCATGAATTGGATCAATGCCCGATGCAGGCGAGCCATGGGTCCGTTCATGACCACAAAACGAGCCCCGGTAATTTTGGCCGCGGTTTCAAAATCCAGACCACCGGCGCTTGCAAGGTCCACATGGTCTTGGGGCTCATGCTCCAATTTTGGCTCACCCCATTGACGCAGCAGCTGGTTGTCCGCTTCGTCCTTACCCTCGGGCACGCTCGCGTCTGGCATGTTGGGCAACGACAACAGCAAATCCTGCAGATCATCTTGAATCTGCGCGAATGCAGCCTTGGATTCATCCAGCCGCTGGCCCAAGTCACCCACCTCGGCAAGCAACGGCGCAATGTCCTGACCTTGAGCCTTTGCCTGGCCAATGGACTTTGACTTCACGTTGCGTTCGTTTTGCAGGTCTTCTGTTTGCTGCTGCAAAGTTTTGCGCTGCTCATCCAACGCCGAAAACGCGCTGACATCAAAGGTATAACCTTTTACGGCCAGAGCTTGGGCAACCGCTGCGGGATTCGTGCGTAACAACTTGATGTCTAACATGACCTTTCCATGACTGGTGTTGGGTGGAGATGCCCTCAAGGGCATTCGAAACGTCAGGACTGCTTCTGAGCCTCTTTATCGGCCTGAGCCAAACCCTGCAGCCGCTGTCGAATTTTGTCCTCAAGCCCGGCCGCGGCGGGATGATAAAACGTCACCGGCTCCAATTCATCCGGAAAGTAACGTTCGCCCGCCGCATAGGCGCCCAGGCCTTGGATGGATTCGTTGTGGGCATGCCGATAACCATCACCGTAACCCATGGACTTCATCAGGCTTGTGGGCGCATTCCGCAGGTGCATGGGTACGTCGTATGACGGGTTTTGTCGCACAAAGGCCATGGCCGCGCCAAAGGCTTGGTATGCCGAATCGCTTTTTGGCACGCTGGCCAGGTAGAGAACTGCTTGGGCCAGGGCCAGCTCACCTTCTGGCGAACCTAGCCGTTCAAAAGTCGACAGGGCCGCCTCAGCCAACTGCAGGGCCCGGGGGTCAGCGTTACCAATGTCCTCACTGGCCATCCGCAAAATGCGCCGGCCGATGTAGCGAGGATCAGCGCCGCCATCCAGCATGCGGCAGAACCAGTACAAGGCCGCGTCAGGATTACTGCCTCGTACAGATTTGTGCAGAGCGGAAATTTGTTCGTAGAACACATCACCGCCTTTATCAAAGCGCCGCAATCGTTCAGAGGACACTGCCAGAACCTGATCCCGAGAAATCTCTTGATCAGCCAACTGCGCGGCGATCTCCAGCATGTTCAACCCTCGGCGCGCGTCACCATCAGCGCTATCGATCAACTCGCTGAGCGCCTCGGGACTCAAGTGCTTGGCCAGCACCTGGGCACCCCGCTCCAAGACCATGGCGAGATCTTCTGCGGTCAGGCTTTGCAGCACATACACCCTGGCTCTGGACAACAGCGCTGCGTTGACTTCAAAAGAAGGATTTTCTGTGGTGGCACCGACAAAGATCACCGTGCCCGCTTCTACATGGGGCAAAAACGCATCCTGTTGGGCTTTATTGAAACGATGCACTTCATCCACAAACAACACCGTGCGCTGGCCCTGAGACAAATAGTGTTTCGCTTGGGCTACCGCCTCTCGAATGTCTTTTACTCCAGCCAAGACAGCGGAAAGGCTAATCCACTGACAACCAGCGTTGTCCGCCAGCAGTTTTGCCAGGGTGGTTTTGCCGGTGCCTGGTGGCCCCCACAGCAACATGGAGTGAATTTGACCTCGGGCCGACAGACCGCCCAAGGGTTTGTCTTGAGCCAAAAGGTGCCGCTGGCCTACGTATTCGCTAAGGTTCGTTGGCCGTAATCGATCCGCCAACGGTCGCGGGTCTATTCCGGTAGAATCCCTGTGGCCGAAAAGGTCAGCCATGAATCACGTCTGTCCCTTCCGGCACGTCAAATTGAAACAACGTCGGGGCGATAGGCTGATTGATTTGCACCTGGGAAAATACCATTTGAGTTTGCTGACCTTGCCAATCGTAGATCACCAGCGACTCCAGCTGACCGGCTTTTACGGTCACATCAATGGCCTGAAATAACGTAGAGCTAGCCGTAGGAATCAGCCGGTAACTCACCCGAGCGTCATCTTGCTCCCGGGTCACCAAATAATCGCCGTTCGCCAATTGCTCTGGCCGCATGAGCAAATCTCCGGGCAGCGGAGCGTTGTCACCGCCTAGGTCATGCAGGGTGAGCTGGGCTAAATCTGCATCGTAAATTTGCAGCTGCCGACCATTGAGCAAGAGTATTTGTGGAAAAGGCGCGGTCACTTCCCAGCGCATGTAGGGGGCTTGCATAGCAAAGCTACCCTGACTTTCTTCTAGCAAAACCCCATCAACAAAAATGCGCTGCACCATATTTGCTTGCAGCGTCCCAATACCGGCAATCCATTGCACCAACTCAGCCTGGGCACTGTCATCCTGGGCGGTATGCGAAGCAGCCTTGGTTTGGGCACCAACTCTGGGTATCACCAGGAAAGTGACGGCTAGGACGAAACAACAGGCGCCCAATAGCAGGTAAGGATAGGACCTGGGCCTAACCATTGCGGTCTGGTACCAGAACTTCACGGCTGCCATTGGTATTCATGCTCGAGACCACCCCAGCCGCTTCCATGGACTCGATCAGTCTGGCCGCCCGGTTATAGCCAATTCTCAGCTTGCGCTGAACCGCTGAAATGGAGGCTCGACGGGATTCCAGCACAAATGCCACGGCTTCGTCATAAAGCTCATCAGACTGTTCTGCATCGTCATCAGAGTCCAACTTCACGAAGGCCTCGCCCTCGGTTTGCCCGGTCAAAATATCCTCCAGATAATCCGGAGCGCCCCGCCGCTTCCAGTCCTCGACTACCCGATGCACTTCGTCATCGGACACAAAGGCTCCGTGAACCCGCTGGGGCAAGGCGGTGCCCGGTGGCAAGTACAGCATGTCGCCGTGACCCAGCAACTGCTCAGCCCCCCCTTGATCCAAAATCGTTCGGGAATCGATGCGGGAGGACACCTGAAAACTGATTCGGGACGGAATATTGGCTTTAATTAGGCCGGTAATGACGTCCACCGACGGTCGTTGGGTTGCCAAGATCAAATGTATGCCCGCGGCTCTGGCCTTTTGGGCAATACGGGCGATGAGTTGCTCAACCTTTTTACCCACGATCATCATCATGTCCGCAAATTCATCGATGACAATAACGATGGCAGGCAGCGGCTCTAACAACGGCGCTTCGGTGTCTTCTAATGGCCAAAGCGGATCCGCGATGGGCTCACCCTTGGCCGCAGCTTCTTTCACTTGACGATTGAACCCTGCTAGGTTCCGAACCCCCAAGGCAGCCATCAAACGGTAACGGCGTTCCATTTCGCCCACGGACCAGTTGAGGGCATGGGCCGCTTCTTTCATATCCGTTACAACTGGGGTGAGCAAATGTGGAATCCCTTCGTAGATGGACAGCTCCAACATTTTGGGGTCCACCAGAATAAGCCGAACCTGTTCTGGAGTGGATTTCAGCAAGATGCTCAACAGCATGGAGTTAACGCCAACGGACTTACCGGATCCGGTGGTGCCCGCCACCAGCAGGTGAGGCATTCGGGCGATATCCGCTACGATGGTTGCCCCCGCAATATCCTTGCCCAGGGCCAGGGCTAGGTCGCTACTGGCTTCTTGGAATGCGGCAGAATTGATGACCTCCCGCAGCTGCACCATCTCCCGATGTTCGTTGGGAATCTCGATGCCCACATAGGGTTTGCCAGGAATAACCTCGACGATGCGCACACTGATCACGGCTAAAGAGCGAGCCAAATCCTTGGCTAACCCGCTGATTTTTTGCACCTTGACCCCAGGGGCCGGTTGAATTTCAAAGCGCGTTACCACCGGCCCGGGGAGTACTGAGACAACTACTGCTTCAACATTGAAATCCGCCAGCTTCAGCTCTAGCTGCTTGGACATGGCCTCTAGCGCCTCAGCGCTATAGCCGCCCGAAGAGTCGCCATTGGGTTGGTCCAACAAATCCACATCCGGCAATTCCGTCAGCGTGTGACTGTCGAACAACCGCTTTTGCTGAGTTTTGCTGGCAGGTTTCTTCTCCGCTGCCGCTGGCAAAATCTGTACTGACGAAGGCTTGGCGGGCCCAGGCAGCGCTTGCGCGTCCGTCTGCTTGGCTTCTAGGGTTGCGGCAAGGTCACTTTTACGCTTTTGCGCTACCGGATCGCCCAACAACTGGCGCTTTTCAGCCTGGCGACGCTGCATGTGCGCCTGACGCAAATCGTTCATGCGGTCGTAGAACTCAGCGCTCTTGCGCCAAGCTTGCGTCAGCGCCCGCCCCAGCATTTCGGTTATCTGTAGCCAAGAGAATCCCACCGCAGCCTGGACACCCACCAACACACCGGCGGCCCCCAGCACGGTAAGTCCCACCAGGCCGAAGATCTCCTCACCCCGATCGCCTAGGGCCAATCCCAGCACGCCGCCGGATCCCGCTGGCAGTAATTCGCCATAACCGTTATGCAAAAACATCAATACACAGGCGCACAATAAGGAGGCGAGCCAACCGCTCACCCGCACCGCCACAACTATGGGATCAGGCTTGATATGCCGTGATCGCAACGCGACAAGCCCGCCGTAAACCACGGCTAGGGGCAGCAAATAGGCCACCCAGCCAAACAGGAACAGTAGGATATCCGCCAGATAAGCTCCGGCGGTACCAACCAGGTTTTGGGTCTGGGTATTTGACCCGGTGTAGTTAAACGAAGGATCGTCTGGTGTATATGAAGCTATTGCATGGAGCAGAAAAAACGCCACAGCACCAGTCAGTACCATGAACATTTCGCGCAAGGGCAGCGATCGATTAGGTGCAGGCGTCGACAAACAGGTATCCTCTTTGTAAGGCCGTAGTGTACGCACTCGCCGTTTTCTGCACAAATAGGCACAATGCAGCGATGTGAGCTAGGTCAGGCCCGATCAGGCTCTTACCGCCATCAGCGGCAACAAAAATCACAGCAATTAACCATCAGAGATCAGTCCATGCGACCCGACAAAACCAAGGTCATCAATGAAGTTTGGGATGACCAGCGAATCAATAGTTTCTTAGACAAGCAGCCATTAGGCGATGAGCCTGAGGATTTCAGCCGTCTATTGCACGCCTACCGGAGTATGCGAGTGGATGACTTCGCCATATTTCTCCAGCGCTTTAAAGCTCAGGGCGGCGACGTTTACGCCACAAACAGCGCAGGTCAGACCCTTCGAGACATCGTTATCGGCCATCGCCAATCAACGGATTTTCTAGCCTTACTTGAGGCTTGATCCGCCAACGTGACCGGCATCCCTCTGTTACCGGCACATCCCGTGGGCTTTCCCGGCCAGGAATACGCCCTGTCTGACCCAGACGGTTTGCTTGCTGCCGGTGGAGCGTTAACCCCCCAATGGCTCATTGAAGCTTACGGCCGCGGCATATTTCCCTGGTTTGAAAACGACGACGAACCTATTTGTTGGTGGTGCCCAAGTGAACGAGGCGTCATTGTACCAGGCCAGATGCGTATAACCCGGAGCTTAAAGAAGCGACTACGCAATGGCGGTTTTACCGTCACCTTCGACCACTGCTTCGATCAGGTGATTAGGGCCTGCGCCGAACACCGAGCCAGTTCCTTCGGTACTTGGATCACGCCAAATATGCGTCGGGCCTACCAGGAACTGCAGGCCATGGGCATTGCCCACAGCGTGGAGGTTTGGCACCAGGGCAACCTTGTGGGTGGACTGTATGGGCTTTCTTTGGGTCAGATGTTCTTTGGTGAATCCATGTTCAGCAGAGCCACAGACGCATCGAAAGTCGCTTTTTATCACCTGCAACAGCGACTCGAGGAATGGGGCTTTACTCTCATTGACTGTCAAATGATGAACCCTCATCTGGCTTCTTTAGGGGTAGTACCCATGCCCAGGGCCAAATTTTTACAGCTCTTGGCGGCCAACGATTTAACTCAGAGCCGTCTGGGCCCCTGGGATGAGTGTCCTCAACGAGATCAAGGT
>JAYOSS010000080.1:0-11238 GCA_038139355.1 Gammaproteobacteria bacterium | reverse complement strand
CTGGGCATTGGGGTGATCTTTAAAAGTTCTTTCGATAAGGCTAACCGTTCCTCTTTGGACAGCTATCGAGGCCCTGGGATTGAAGAGGGGCTGCGAATTTTGCAGCAGGTTAAAACCCAGCTGCAGATGCCGGTGTTAACGGATGTGCATGAAGACACCCCTCTGGACGAAGTGGCCAGTGTGGTGGACGTGATGCAAACACCGGCATTTTTGTGCCGGCAGACGAATTTCATCCTGCGGGTCTGCGAACAGGGCATTCCCGTGAATATCAAAAAAGGCCAGTTTTTGGCCCCGTTGGATATGATCCATGTAGCAAAAAAAGCGCTGTCCACGGGAAATCGCCAGGTGATGGTTTGTGAGCGCGGAGCGAGCTTTGGCTACAACAACTTGGTATCGGATATGCGCTCGTTGGCGTTGATGCGTCAAACCCAGTGCCCGGTTGTTTACGACGCCACGCACTCGGTGCAGATGCCAGGCGGTCAGGGCAGCACCTCTGGCGGCGATCGTGCCATGGTGCCAGTGCTTGCCAGGGCAGCGGTAGCTGCGGGAATCGACGGGTTGTTTATGGAGTGTCACCCCAACCCCGCAGAGGCTATGTCAGATGGGCCGAACTCCTGGCCTCTGAGCATGGTCAGTGAATTGCTGCAGCAATTGCAGGCCATCGATGCGGTGGTTAAGGCCTCACCGCGTCTGGAAGACCAGGCCTTGGCCTAATGTCCCTGCCATCCTGAGGGAACAGGGGCGTTCAAATTCCGAGCCAAGGCAGTAACGACAGGCAGTAACGACAGGCAGTAACGACAGGCAGTAACGACAGTAAGAACAGACGTAACCATTGGGGTCAGTCCCATAGCGGCCAAAGGGAAGACGGTGGCGGCGAGAGCATCGCTAAACAAAGACACCACCAAAGACAAAATAGAAGACAACGCATAGGAAAGAGAGATCATGAGCGCGAAGGCGAACATCGTAGAAGTTGCGGCCTGGGAAATCCTGGATTCCCGCGGAAACCCCACCATTGAAGCCATGGTGCGAACCCAAGACGGTCATATTGGCCGTGCTGCAGCGCCGTCTGGCGCGTCGACAGGCAGTCGGGAAGCGCTAGAGCTGCGCGACGGTGATCCTGAGCGATACCTGGGTAAGGGTGTGGCTAAGGCTGTGGGGTTTGTAAACGGTGAAATCCAACAGGCACTCCAAGGCGTGGACGCGGTGGATCAGCTGGATCTGGATGCTCGGTTGTTGAATTTGGACGGCACCGAAAACAAGGCGCGGCTGGGCGCAAACTCTTTGCTGGCGGTCTCTTTGGCTGGGGCAAAGGCGGCAGCTGCAAGTCTGGGCAAGCCGTTATATGCCCACATCAACGAGCTATCCGGCGGTGGCCCAATGAGCATGCCGGTGCCGATGATGAATATTCTTAACGGTGGTGCTCACGCGGATAACAACGTCGATATTCAGGAGTTCATGGTTCAGCCGGTTGCCATGGGTTCTTTTAGCGAGGCGCTGCGCTGTGGCGTAGAAATTTTCCATCACCTCAAGCAAGTGCTCCAGTCCATGGGATTGTCCACAGCGGTGGGCGATGAGGGTGGCTTTGCGCCCAACTTGGCATCCAATGCCCAAGCCTTAGAGGTGATAGAGCAGGCGGTAAGTCAAGCCGGTTACCAACTGGGCCGCGATGTCACTCTGGCGCTGGATTGCGCAGCATCGGAATTTTACAAAGAGGGCGTCTATGACCTCAGCGGGGAGGGTAAGCGCTTCGATTCTCCAGCGTTCGTCGATTATCTGGCGGATCTGTGTGACAACTTCCCCATCGTGTCCGTGGAGGATGGCATGGATGAATCCGATTGGGATGGTTGGAAAGCGTTGACGGACCGCATTGGTCAAAAGGTGCAGTTGGTGGGGGATGACCTGTTCGTGACCAACACTCAAATTTTGCAGCAAGGTATTGATCGGGGGGTCGCGAACTCGATCTTGATCAAGTTCAATCAAATCGGAACGCTGACCGAGACCTTACAGGCGATCAATTTGGCAAAACAGGCTGGATATACCAACGTGATTTCCCATCGATCGGGTGAAACCGAAGACACAACCATCGCTGATTTGGCGGTTGGAACTGGGGCAGGCCAAATCAAGACGGGTTCATTGTGCCGTTCGGATCGCGTGGCTAAGTACAATCAGCTCTTGCGTATTGAGGCTGAATTGGGTGATGCAGCGATCTATCCAGGGCGGGGCGCAATCTACGCCCAGGGCTAGGGTTAGATAAGCAACGTTCCCAGAGAGGCCGACAACCCATAAGTCGCGCATCCACCGGGAGGCTGGGGATTGGGTTATGAAAATCATCGTCGTGTTGCTGGTTATGATCTTGCTGGTGTTGCAGCAGCAGATTTGGTTTGGCGATTCCGGTTACTTTGCGCGTAAAGCCCTGGCGGCGCGCCAGGCAGAGCAGCAACAGCGCACAGAGCTTTTGCTTTTGCGAAACGCCAAAATGACCGCGCAAATTTTAGCTTTGAAAAGCGATGCCCAAGCCTTCGAATCCCGCGCCCGCAGCGAGTTGGGCATGGTCAAAGAGGGGGAAGTGTTCTACCTCGTGCCTGAGGAAGAGAATTAACCCGGTGTCAGAGCATCCATTTCACCCTGCTAATCTTGTTATGCCCAACCATCAAGGCGCTGACCTGCCGCGTGCTTGCATCAAAACCCAGCCCGAGGACTGGCAGGTTGTGGAGCAGTATGCGGCGGAGTTTAGCGGCCAGGGCGAACACGCTTATTTGTACATTGAAAAGCGCGGGCTAAGCACCCAGCCCGTGGCCCAATGGTTATCCGATCGTCTGGATGTACCGCTGCTAGACGTAGGCTATGCGGGCATGAAAGACAAGCACGCGGTTACCCGTCAATGGTTCAGTGTGCGGCTGCCAGGCAACCATCCGCCGCCGATAGCTCAAGACCTGAATCTGGATTGCGGTGATGAGCAGATAACGGTTCTGGCCAGTCACCAGCACCATCGCAAACTGCGCCGGGGTGAACATCAGGCCAATGGCTTCACCATCGTTTTAAGGGAGGTGACGTCAGACTTGGACTGCAGTGAACTGCAAGCCCGCATCCAAGCCGGCTTTCCCAACTATTTCGGCCCTCAGCGGTTCGGTCGCCGCAACCTAGCGGACGCCATGACCTGGCTAGCTCAGCGGCGCCGCCGCAGAATCAGCCGGCGTGCTCGGGGTTGGCATTTGTCGGTTCTGCGAAGCTGGGTATTCAACCGGCTGCTAGCCAGTCGAGTGGAGGATGGCACCTGGCAAACCGTGCTTCAGGGTGATCTGACCAGTGCGTTGGGCAAGGATGGTGCTTTGGTTGCGACAGGTCCTCTGTGGGGTAGGGGGCGTGAGCCGCTGTCTGGAGAAGCGTTGCAGCGGCAGCAGCGCGCCATGGCGGAAGACGCGAGTGGTATGCCTATGACATTGGGTGAGGTCTGTGAGGCGCTGGAGTATGCTGGCGTGGATCGTGGGCAGCGGCCCATATCGGTAACGCCCTGGGATGTGGAGTGTTCCCAGGCAGGCACAACGGTTACCGTTTCTTTTTGCTTGCCGGTAGGTGCCTACGCTACCGTCATGCTGAATAACCACTTCGATTTGCAGGATAAGAGTGTGGAAAGCGTAAATGAGTGAGTTTGATCTGCAGGGCATTGGTATGACGTCCCAGCGCACTCGAGACCGCCTCGTGACCAGGCTAAGAGAGCAGGGCATTCAGGATGAAACGGTGCTGGGTCTGATCGCGACCGTGCCGCGTCATATATTCATTGATGAGGCTTGGAGTCACCGGGCCTATGAAGATACGTCCTTGCCCATCGGCCACGGTCAAACTATTTCCCAACCCTTTATCGTGGCGTTGATGAGTCAACTACTGAACGCCAGCCCCCGCCAGCGCGTGCTTGAGGTGGGTACTGGTTCCGGTTATCAGACCGCGGTGCTCGCCTCGCTTTGTGAGCGTCTCTACAGCATTGAGCGTATCGAAGCTCTGGTGCCCCGAGCCAAGCAACGCCTAGAAGCCATGACGCTGCGCAATGTTTCCCTGCGCTTTGGAGACGGTTACGCGGGCTGGCCTGAGAAAGCCCCTTTCGACGCTATCTTGGTGACCGCAGCGCCACCAGCCATACCTCAAGCGCTGCTGGAGCAATTGGCCCCTGGCGGGCGTTTGATCGTGCCCGTAGGGACAGAGCAAGGCCAGGCCTTGAAAGTCATTGATCGAACCGAGGAAGGCTTCAGCGAAACCATTGTGGAGCAAGTGCATTTCGTCCCCTTGGTTACCGGTACGGCCAAGGGCTAGGTCAAACGGACACTCCATGGTGTTAACTCTCGTCTATCTCGGCATTAGCGTCTTGCTTGGACAATCCCATGCAAGAGCCTAGCGATGTCTCAGACCTCGACTCTCGGGCGGAGGAGTTTGGTGCCGGCGGGATCTTTCTGCGCGGAGTGCTGATGGGGCTGGCTGAGTTGGTTCCCGGTGTCTCCGGAGGCACCGTGGCCTTTATCAGCGGCATCTATTATCGATTGATTGGCGCGCTGGCTGCCTTTGGTCCCGGGTCCTTAGCCATGCTGGGCGATCCAGTGGCGTTTTGGCATAAGCATCAGCTGCGCTTTTTGCTGATCCTAGGGGCGGGCATGGGCCTAGGAATTGTGTTGTTCGCCCGACTCATCGCCTACGCAATGGAGCATGCTCCGCCGGTGTTGTGGGCGTTTTTTGTGGGCGTCATTGTGGTGTCGGTCTATCAAATTGGTGCGGCTCGACGCCTGAGAAACCTGGCTTCTTTCGGGTTGTTGGGTCTGGTGCTAGGTCTTGGATTTTTGTCCCTGCCAGCCCAAGATTTTTCCGGATCCATGACGGCGCTGTTTGTGGCCGGCATGATTGCGGTGTGCGCCTGGATTCTGCCCGGTATTTCCGGCAGTTTTGTGCTGTTGCTGCTGGGCTTCTATGGCGAGGTGATTGCCGCGGTGAATGCCTTGGATATACCGTTCTTGCTGGTCCTGATGGCGGGCTGCGCCAGCGGCTTAATGCTGTTTAGCCGCGCGCTGAGCTGGCTGCTTGCCAAAGCAGAAGATCCACTGCTGGCCTTGTTGACCGGGTTTATGGCTACAGCGCTGTTGAAGCTTTGGCCTTGGCAAGGCCCCGCCACGGGCGCGGGCAACGAACTGGGGCATTTGATTTTATCCCTGCGTTGGCCTGAGCAATACGGCGCTGAGATCGGCCCAGACTTTTTCTGGTTGGCGTTGCTGGCTGGGGTAACGGGAGGCGTGGGCGTATGGCTGCTGTCCACGGTCAGGGCCAAGTAGTTTTGCAAAACCGCGGAGCAGGGTGGCCATTGTGTCTGGGCATGATCCTGTTGATGGCCCTCAGCGGTTGTGTGGCACCAGGCCAGCCTGTGGTCACAGACCGTTCAACGGCGAATGCTCAGCGAGGCAGCTATGTCGTCAGAAAGGGCGACACACTGTACTCCATCGCTTGGCGCTTTAATTTGGATCATCAGCGTCTAGCGGCGGCCAATCAGATAGGCGCGCCATTTACGATCTACCCGGGACAACGGCTGCGACTGAGTGAAAGTGCGCCGGCACGCCGGTCTCGGCCCAGCAAGCCAGCCGCTGGCGCTGCAAATTCTGGCCCACAAAATAAGACAAAACCCCAGAACCGTGCCCCAAGCGGGTCCTCAGCATCCACCGGAACTCAACCCCGGGTGGCCACCGGTTCCGCCACGAAAACGTCAGCGCCAAAGCGTACAACCACCCCAGCCCCAGCTGAGGCAAGCTTCGGTACAGACCGAACCTGGTACAAACCACTGCCGCAAAAACCCGTGGGTCTGTTTGGTAAAAATAACAAAGGCTTGGACTATGCTGTTCAAAGCCGGGCCGACGTTTTGGCAGCGCGCAGTGGCAAGGTGGTGTATGCGGGCAACGGTATCGCCGGCTTTGAGCGCCTGATCATCATTCAGCACTCTCGGGAGCTGCTGAGCGCCTACAGTTTTAACGGTAAATTGTTAGTCAAAGAAGAGCAGCAGGTCGGGGGAGGCAAGGCCATTGCGACGATCCTTCCGCGGCCCGGTGTGGGTCAGACCCTGCACTTTGAATTACGGCGCCAAGGCAAACCCATCGATCCAAAGACGGTATTGCCCTAGCGGGATTTAGCGTTCAAGCAGCGCCAGCTTGCCGGGTTTACCGTCCCATTCTTCGGCGTCAGCCGGAGCGGGTTTGATTTCCGTTATGTTGGGCCATATTTCAGCCAGCTCGGCATTCAACTCGATAAAGGGAATTTGATCTTCCGGCACCTCGTCGTCAGCAAAAATGGCGTCCACTGGGCATTCCGGTTCGCAAAGTGCGCAATCGATGCACTCATCGGGGTGAATGACCAACATGTTGGGGCCTTCGTAAAAGCAATCCACAGGACATACTTCTACGCAGTCTGTGTGCTTACACTTAATGCAGTTTTCGCCGACGATGAATGTCATCAAAATTCCTTGGGCGGGTGGTGTGGAAAGCGCGGTAGTTTAACGAATGGTTTTCAACTGTCCAGATAATCGGGTGTGCTGGAAATCGTCTGTCCAGATTTAGGTCTTGGTAGGTTTTTCGGGCTGGCTTGAGCAACGCCCCAACGCCCCAACGCCTAAGCCGCAGCGCTAGCTGTCGTTCAACGTTGCCTTAAGTTGGTCCAGCATATCCAGGGCTTGTCGCGGTGATAGCTCATCCACGTCAAGTTGTTCCAGGGCCTCAATGATGTTGATTGCCGCCTCGCGTTGCCCAGGGCTTAAGGCGTCGGCATCTTGCTCCCAGTCCATGGGCTCGTCCGGCGCAGCGTGAACGAACAGATCCGACTGTCCAGTGGTCAGTGCGTCGCCTAGCACCGCATTCTTTTCGAATCCCCTGAGCCGGGTGCGAGCGATGTCTAGTACATCTTTGGGTACCCCGGCTAACTTGGCGACTTGTATCCCATAGCTCTGGCTGGCGGCGCCGCTTTGCACTTGGTACAGAAATACGATATCCCCACGGTGCTCCTTGGCGCTCAAGTGAATGTTGCCGACGTTCGGGCAAAGCCCGGGCAGGCTAGTAAGCTCGAAGTAGTGAGTAGCAAACAGGGTGAGCGCGTGATGGTGTTGAGCGAGGCTTTGGGCACAAGCCCAAGCCAAGCCCACACCGTCATAGGTACTGGTGCCGCGGCCGATTTCGTCCATCAGCACCAGACTGTTAGCCGTGGCTTTGTGCAAAATATGAGCGGTTTCTGTCATCTCCACCATAAAAGTAGAGCGGCCACTGGTCAGGTCATCAGCCGCGCCAATGCGAGTAAAAATGCGGTCAATGGGGCCGATGGCCGCGGCCTCTGCGGGCACATAGCTGCCAATATAGGCCAGCAGGCATATCAGCGCGGTTTGTCGCATATAAGTTGATTTGCCGCCCATGTTGGGGCCGGTGACGATGAGCATGCTTTGTTGCGGAGACAGTGCCACATCGTTGGCTATGAATGCCTCGGTGGAGCTGTTTTTGACCACCGGATGCCACCCCTGAGTGATGGTGATGCCCCGGGTGTCCACAAAACTCGGCGCATTGAAGCCCAGGGAATAGGCGCGTTCGGCCAGGCAGGCCAGTACGTCAATCTGGGCGACGGCGTCACAGGCTCGCCGCAAAGCCACGGAATCCTGAGCCAGTTTGATCAGCAAATCGCCAAACAGCTGGCGTTCCAATTGCAGAGATTTGCCTTGGCTGCGCAGAGCTTCCTCCTCAAAGGCCTTGAGGCCGGGGGTAATATAGCGCTCGGCGTTTTTTAACGTTTGTCGGCGGATGTATTCCTCGGGAATGTCGCCCTTGGCGGCTTTGGAGGTTTCGATGTAGTAGCCGTGTACGCGGTTATAGCCCACCTTCAGCGTGGCGATGCCGGTCCGCTCCCGTTCTTGTTGCTCTAGCTCTGCCAGCCAGTTTGCGCTATGGGTGGTGAGTTTGCGCAACTGATCCAGCTCTTCGTTGTAGCCCTGGGCAAAGACGCCGCCTTCTCGCAAGGTCAGCGGAGCTTCCTCAACTAACGCCGAGCGCAGCCAATCGTGCAGAGCCTGAAAGTCTCCTAGATCTTGAGTCAGACGCTCATGCAAAGGTCCCGAGAGCGCGCTAAGCGCCGCCTTGATGTCCGGTAGTCGCCCCAGCGCATCCCTGAGTTTGCCGATGTCTCGGGGTGAGGCAGAGCCAAGGTTGATTCTCGTTAGGATTCGCTCCATATCCCCCACAGGCTTTATCTGGGCCCGGATGGGATCGGTAGAAACCCGCTGTAGCGCCGTCGTGATCCAATGTTGGCGTTGCTTGACCAAGGCAACGTCCTGCAGTGGTTCGTGCAGCCAGCGCTGTAGTAGTCGGCCGCCCATGGGTGTCACCGTGGTGTCCATCAAGCTCAGCAAGGTATGGTCGGTAGCGCCGTTGGTGCGCACATCAATCTCGAGGTTGAGTCGAGACTGGGCGTCCATGCCGATGTATTGCAGGTCTTCTTTTACGGCGATCTGTTGTAAAAACTCCAAGCTTTGGCACTGGGTGGCCTTGGCATAGGCCAGGGCCGCTTCTCCTGCCACCAAGCAAGGGGCGTTTTGTTCAAAGCCAGCAACCTGCGCGACGTCGTGATTAAAGTGTCGATTGAGCATCACCGATGCCCGCTGGGGCTGGAATCTGCCATCGTCCAAGCAGGTGACCGCAGCCACCGCCGCTAAGGATTGCTGCCACTGCTCAGCACGACTGGCGGGTAGCAGTATCTCCGCAGGACGCATGGCAGTGAGGGCGTCTAGCAGGCCATCAGTACTGGTGAGTTGCTGAAGCTGTAGCTGGGCTGCGGATAGGTTGAGGAGAGCTAAGCCAACTTCGGGCTCGGTTTGCCTGTCTTTGCGTCGGTCAGCAAAGAACACCGCGGCGATAGCGCTGTCGTTTTTGGTTTCTAAAAGGGCGTCATCTGTGAGGGTGCCGGGTGTGACGATGCGTTTCACCTGCCTTTCGACAGGTCCCTTACTAGTGTTGGGATCACCCACTTGCTCACAAATCGCGACGCTGCGGCCAAGTTTGACCAATTTGGCCAGATAACCGTCTGCGGCATGGTAGGGCACGCCGCACATGGGAATGGGGTCCGAGCCGGTATGGCCTCTGGCGGTTAGCGTAATTTCCAGCAGGTCAGAAGCGACTTTCGCATCGTCAAAAAACAGCTCATAAAAGTCACCCATGCGATAGAACAGTAGCGCATCCGGATGATCTGCCTTGATGCTCAGGTATTGCTGCATCATTGGGGTTAGCTGGGTTGGTGCAGGATCTTGCCCATCAACACCCGATGTGGCTGAAGCGTCAGTGTTTTCCGAGTCTGCAGGCTTGTTGGATGACATGACGTTTCCAGGACCAAAATTAGAGGCTCATGGTGTTCACAACATGAGCACCAACAAGGCGGTTAGTGAACTACACCGGGCAAAGAATCGTCAACCAGTAACCGCTTCAGCGGTTGGGCGATGAGCGTGGGAGGCGGGGATTTGTATAATCGAAGAAGCAACGACGGCGCAGCAAGCTCGCTACTCGACGGAGGCGCAAGGTTCAAGGTCGGTATGAAACGGCGAAGGCGCTTGCCGGTTTGGTTTGCCCCCAAGAAGCCTGGTGTAAAAAACCGTTCAAGGTATTGCTAGGTGTACTGAATGGATATACAGTACCTAAAGTTTTGAGGCGAAAACTTGCCGTTACGCTGAGATTCATTCGACGTAGCAAGCCCAGCGAACGTAAAAGAAGATTTCAGTGAGCAAAAGAAGATTTCAGTGAGATTGGAGCGCAAAAAAGCTCCGCTGAGTTGGGCGAGGGACGACCTGTTATGGACGACCTGTTACGGACGACCTGTTACGGACGACCTGTTACGGAAGACCCGTCAGAAACGATATAAAACGACACAAGACATAAAACGTACAAGACACAAAACGTACAAGACACAAAACAACACACGAAGGCATTGGAGGACAAACAATGGCTAAAGAAGACGCAAAAACCACAGCCGCTGGCGCTGACAAGGCCAATCCCGAAAAAGAAAGAGCGCTAAGCGCCGCACTGGCGCAAATCGAGCGGCAGTTCGGCAAAGGCTCAATGATGCGACTGGGTGATAAAGAGCTGGTGACCATTCCTTCGATATCCACAGGGTCCCTCGGGCTGGACGTGGCCTTAGGCATCGGTGGTTTGCCAAAGGGGCGGGTGGTCGAAATTTATGGTCCTGAGTCGTCGGGTAAAACCACGCTGACGCTGCAAGTCATTGCAGAAGCCCAAAAAGCCGGCGGTACCTGCGCCTTTATCGATGCAGAGCATGCATTGGATCCTTTGTATGCCCAGGCACTGGGCGTGAACACAGATGATTTGCTGGTGTCCCAACCGGATACCGGTGAGCAAGCCTTAGAAATTTGCGACATGCTGGTGCGATCAGCGGCGGTGGATGTGGTGATTGTGGATTCCGTTGCCGCCTTGACGCCTAGAGCCGAAATTGAAGGCGACATGGGCGACAGTCACGTTGGCTTGCAGGCTCGCTTGATGAGTCAGGCGCTGCGAAAAATGACCGGTAACATCAAGCAGTCCAACACCTTGGTTGTGTTCATCAACCAGATTCGTATGAAAATCGGCGTTATGTTCGGATCTCCGGAAACCACGACCGGCGGCAACGCGTTGAAGTTTTACTCCTCGGTAAGGCTGGATATTCGACGCATTGGCGCGGTCAAAAACGGCGACGAAGTGGTGGGTAATGAGACCCGGGTCAAAGTGGTCAAAAACAAAGTAGCGCCGCCATTTCGACAAACCGAATTCCAAATTCTTTACGGTCAGGGTATTCACCGTACTGGTGAAATACTGGAGCTGGGTGTAGAGCAGAATTTGGTCGAAAAATCCGGAGCCTGGTACTCCTACAACGGCGAAAGAATCGGGCAGGGAAGGAAGAACGCGGCGGACTTTTTGGATGATCATCCAGAGCTCAAAGAGGAAATCGAAGGTCGTATTCGCCAACTGTTGATGCCTTCACGAGGTGATGATGCAGAAAATGTTGAAACCCTAGATGCCGAGAACGCTGGCTTGGGTGGTGCTTCAGAAGCAAACCTCTAGGCGGTTGGATGGGTTGCGAGGATCGAGCCGCCACGCCCTTACCTTTGCACCAGTCATGGAGACATGGCGGAAAGCGTTTTGGGGATTAAAAAGACAGCGGCGCAATGTTGGTAGCTGGGGTGCTCTGGTTCTCGCCTATGGC
>JAYOSS010000079.1:0-11246 GCA_038139355.1 Gammaproteobacteria bacterium | reverse complement strand
CGTCTGAGCTGATCCGCCTCGCCAGCGCTGAATCCTGCCGCCACCATGGCCAGTTCAATAACCTGTTCCTGAAAAATCGGGATGCCCAAAGTACGCTCTAATACGCGTCGCACTCCGGGACTGGCGTAACTCACCGGTTCCAGTCCCTGTCGGCGTCTTAAGTAGGGGTGCACCATATCCCCTTGAATTGGCCCGGGACGCACAATGGCCACTTCAATGACCAAATCGTAAAAATTATGGGGCTTGAGTCTGGGCAGCATGGCCATTTGGGCGCGGGATTCCACCTGAAATACCCCAACGCTGTCACCGCGCTGCAGCATGGCATAAGTCTGTGCATCTTCCGCGGGAATGTCTTGGATCGTCAGAGGCGGGGCCTGAGGCCGACCAAAGCCTGCTAGGGCTAAGGCTTTACGAATGGCCGTGAGCATACCCAGGGCCAGCACATCAATTTTCAGCAGCCCAAGGGTTTCCAAGTCTTCTTTATCCCATTGGATCACGGTGCGATCGGGCATGCTGGCGTTCTCGATGGGTACCAACTGAGCTAGGGGGCCGGCTGAGATAACGAAGCCGCCCACATGCTGAGACAGATGCCGGGGAAAGCCTAAAATTGCCTCAAAGAAGGTTAAAAACTGCTGGGTTTTAGGGCTCTGAGGATCTAGGCCGATGGTGCGTAAGCGCTCGTCGAGCACGTCTTTTTTGTCCCACCAGGCCAAGGATTTTGACAAAAGATCCAGCACGCCGGGATCAAGGCCCACGGCCTTACCGACGTCTCGAATGGCGCTGCGGGGGCGGTAGGTAATCAAGGTCGCCGCCAATGCCGCGCGGTCTCGGCCATAGCGTTTGTAGATGTATTGAATGACTTCTTCGCGGCGCTCGTGTTCAAAGTCCACGTCGATGTCCGGAGGCTCCCGCCGCTCCATGGACACAAAACGTTCAAACAGCAGATGCATGCGTGCCGGATCGACTTCGGTAATAAACAGGCAGTAACAAACCGCCGAATTGGCTGCAGAGCCTCGACCCTGGCACAAGATGTGCTGACTACGTGCAAATTGCACGATGTCTTGCACGGTTAGAAAGTAGTGCTCGTAGTTCAGCTGGGCGATCAGATCCAACTCTTTTTCAATCAGCGTCACGGTGTTTTCAGGTATGCCCTCTGGCCAACGAGTCCGAGCACCTTCATAGGTAAGTTGTCGCAGATAGGCGCTGGGGGTCAGATGCGGTGGCACCAAATCCTTGGGGTATTGGTAGCGCAGTTCATTCATGCTGAATTGACACTGATCGGCAATCACAGTGGTTTGCCTGAGCATTTCTTCCGGATAGAGCTGTTGCAGGGTCGTAATGGGGCGCAGCGTGCGTTCAGCGTTGCAAAAACCTCGGTAGCCCAACTCCTGTAAGTTGGTTTTCAGACGAATGGCGGTGACCACATCTTGTAGTGACTGGCGTTCTGGGCAATGAGTGTGCACATCGTTAACCGCTACAATGGGTAACCCCAAGGCGCTGGAAAGCGTTAGCGCGTTAGCGGTTTTGCTTAGATCTTGGCCATCGTGAAACAAACCCAGACCTATCCACAATTGGGGTAACAGGCTATTGAGCTGAGAGCCCATGACCCGCAGATGTTCAACCGGCTGACCTTCGCAGACCCAGATAGCCAGGCTGTCACTTAAGCCTACCCGTAAATCTGCCAGCTTTAACTGGTAAGACCCTTTTTCAGAGCGTCTTCGTAACTTACTGATTAGGCTTGATATTTGACCGTAAGATTGGCGATTTTTGGCCAGCACAATTAAGCGGCTAGTAACCACGAGTTCCGTGTCTTCAGCTTCGATAGCCTGCTGCAAAATGAATTCCGCTCCACAAATGAGCTTAATGCCGCAGGCCTGGGCGGTTTTATGAGCCTTAACTAAGCCGGAATAACTGCACTCGTCGGTGATAGCGATGGCTTGATAGTCCAGTTCGTAGGCCTGTTGCACCAGCTCTTCCGGATGGGATGCGCCGCGCAAAAAGCTGTAGTTACTGACGCAGTGGAGTTCTGCATAAGGTATCGGTGGCAGGTGACGCCCAGGTTTTCCCAGATACAGGGGGACCTGATCGCGTATTTGTGTGGTAACCGCAGCCGTGGGCTGTTGATGGGGTGGGAAGGTAGCCATCTAGGCGAAGTAGCCGTGTAAGTACCAAGGCCGTGGCGATTCCAGCTCTGCCTTAGTCTGCTGGCCTCGACTGGTTTGATAGACCCAGCACAAGGCCCCTTGAATATGCCGGGCAATGTAATAGTCCCGATAATCCCTAGTTACGCCGCTGTTTGGGGTGTGTGCCGAAGATCTGGTCAGACGTTCCGGGCCCTGTAACAGCTGTAAATGCTGCTCTGGCACCGGTTGAGGTTGATGAAACAACCAAAGCGGTCGCTGACCGCGCAGTAGTGCCGCGCTGCGGCGATCTGTGGACGCAGGGTCGGCTTCCAGCGATGGGTTTTGGTGTGTTGGGGATAGGCCCTGAACGCCTCGCCAGGCCTGTTCTGGACTGTGCTGAGCCTGAGTTTGTAAATGAATACACGCATCCTGACCAAGGCGGGCAGTTAGCTCATCCACCAGTTCATTAGCTGCAGCACTGGCGCTTGCTAGGCTGCCAAACAAGTCCTGATTGCCGCCAACCCATGGTTGGGAGAGCGTCATTTCAAGGGTGATGGAAAGCACTTCAGCCGGCAGTTCGGTGTTTTCCAGCTGAAGAGCGCTGAGTTTGAGGAGATCTTGATGGCGTTGGCGTCCTTGGCCTGAACGCACTGGCAGCTTGGTGGCGGCGCCTTTAAATGGCGCAAAATGCCAGCACAAAGCGCTGCAGCCTTGCTGATGAACAATTAACCAATGCTCTAGTTGTTTCGCTAGATAGGCCATGGGGCCGCGCAGCAGTACGTCTTTGTTGCTGATGGGCTTAAGCAGGTGCTGTTGGCGATAAAAGTGGGCGGTTGGTCGAATGCCTTGGCGTGGGTCTGGAAGCTCTCCCTGCAAACGTCCCAGGTACTGGGTCAGGCATTGGCCAAAACGTTTGCCCAAGCCGGCGCGAGGTAACTGCATCAGCTGCCCTAGGGTATAAACGCCCATGTTGCTTAAGCGCTCTAGGTTGCGCTGACTGAAGCCTTGTTCCAGCAGCTCAAGAGCATATAAAGGCACGTCGAAAAGCCGTTCTTTTTGCCCCCGAGCTAGGGCGATAGCGGCCTTAGGTGTTGCCGCACACCGAGCTATGGCGATGTGACCCATATCCGCGCAGAGATTTAACGCGTGCTGGCTAATCGCGTCGGCGCTACCCCAAAGTCGGCGGCTGGCTTGAATTTCCAGCACGATGCAGTCCGGGGCTTCTAGGCTGACCATGCTGCTGTAGCGGTACAAACCGTGAGCCAAATCCAATAAGTGCGCTTGTTCTCGCTCGGGATTACGATCGAAATAGGTCAGGTCTGGTGTAATGCTATAAGCCGTTGCCAGGGTGCAGCCGGGTAAAATGCCGGCGTTTTCTGCCGCCGAGTTGATATGGCTGATGCGCTTGTCGTCAATAACGACTTGGATTTGAGCATCGTCTGGCCCTTGCAGGCGAAAGACCTCCAGAGGCAATGCTGGAAAATACAGGGCCAGCCAATGACTCGTGTTGTGTTCATTAGCCTGGGTATTAACCGCGGCATTAGCCGTAACTTGGCGCTGGCTGGGGGCTAGGCTCAGCGTATTCGTGCTGGGCTTATGAGCCTTGGATGCATGAGGGGCACCTGTGCTGGGGCTAGATTTATGGGTGGGTGGCATGATGTGCTAACGCCCACGTTAATGCAGGCCGCCCAAGGGCTTTACGGCTGGGGCGTCGTGATCTAAAGGGTTCAGTTCAAGGGCCACATCGGCATAAGGGGTATCATCGCTAGCGGGGTAGCGGGGCGACAGCTCTTGTCTTTGCCACTGGTGTTTTTGCCAGAGCGCAAGTTGCTGGTGCAGACTCTCCATGACGTCGTAACGAGTCTGGGTGCTGGCTGTCAGAGATAGCCGGATATCCTGTACCGGCCAGCCACCTTTACGTTTGATGATATCCACGGTGAGTTGGTCGATGTTCTCGGTGGGGCGTAGCGCCAGCCGTAATTCAGCCAGGCTGGAGCGTTCAACAGCGCTGATGGGGCGAAAAAAAATAGCCAGGGTTTGACCGCTGCGCGCGGCTAGCTGCAGCCTGCGGGTTTCTTTGATGTTCAGCTTGCGCTCTTCTGGCCAAGCCAGCACCGCTGCACAGCCTCCAGACAGGCAACAGCGTTCCATACTCCACAAGGTTTCTTCATGGTTTCGGGTGCGTACTACCAGAAGATTGCGGGTATTAACGCCACAGGCATGCAATGCCGCGGCATAAGGTATGAACGGCGGGTTAATCCACACTACGTAATTTGTCTGGGTTAGGAGTTCCAGCAGGGGCAGTAGCAGGCGCAATTCGCCGATGCCGGCGTGAGGCAGCAGTAGATCTACCAGGCCTTGGCGTGGCCAGCCGCCGCCCTGTAGTTGACGGTCTAATTCCGGGTGACCGCTGCTTAGCACTCTGTCAGGGTGTTGGCTCAACGATTGATTCAGTAAATCTTTGCCGCGCCATAACAGCGGGTGATGTAACGTCTTGAGGTCTGGAGCTGTTGGCATGCTGATCAGATGAAGCTGGTAAATACTGTATATTTATACAGCAATGAAACGAAAGCTGTCCACAAATGCGGGCGTATTTTCGTGTTGTTGTTTTGTCAGCGTCTTATTCTGCTGTCATTGCTCAACAGGACTGGTCATTTTGCGGGGCCTTGTTCAGACTTGTTGCTGTCGCGGTCAACTTGGCGTTCCAACACGCCACAACATCAACCCACCGCAATGATTGACCGTTAAGCAGGAAGAAAAGCATGGATTTTGACTACGATTTGTTTGTTTTGGGCGCAGGTTCCGGTGGGGTGCGCGCAAGCCGAATGTCCGCCAGCTATGGGGCGAAAGTTGCGGTGGCGGAATCCATGTTCTTAGGCGGGACCTGTGTGAACGTTGGCTGCGTGCCGAAGAAGCTGTTTGTTTATGGCTCGCATTTTCATGAAGAATTCCAAGACGCCAAAAATTACGGTTGGGATGTGCCTCCTAGTACCTTTGACTGGCCCACACTCAGAGATAACAAAACGAGCGAAATCAATAGATTAAACGGTATATATCAAAATCTACTTGATGACGCTGGCGTGACTCTTTACAACGCCCATGCGCGCTTGTTGGACCCTCATACGGTGCAGGTCGGCGATCAGACCGTTACCGCTCGCTATATTCTTGTGGCCACGGGTGGCTGGCCGGTTATGCCGGATATTCCGGGTATCGAGCACGCTATTAGCTCCAATGAAGCCTTCTATTTGCCGACTTTTCCCAAGCAGGTAACGGTGATTGGTGGTGGCTATATTGCCGTGGAGTTTGCTGGGATCTTCGCCGGTTTAGGGGCGAAAACCACCTTACTGTATCGCGGTGAACTGTTTTTACGCGGCTTTGATGATTCCATTCGGGCCTTTGTCAAAGAGGAGATTGCTAAGAAAGGCGTCGATCTGCGTTTTGAAACCGAGGCCACTCACATACACAAACACGATGATGGCACCCTGACTCTGGATTTGACCGATGGCCAAACCCTTGCTGCCGATACTGTGTTGTGTGCTACAGGCCGCAGTCCGAAAACCCAGGGTATTGGCTTGGAAACGGCTGGGGTGGCCCTAGGCGACAACGGTCAGGTGTTGATTAACGAGGATTACCAAACCAACGTGCCCAACATCTATGCCATTGGTGACGTTACCGATCGCATTCAGTTAACGCCGGTGGCAATTGAAGAAGCGATGTGTCTGTCCAGCAACCTCTTCACCGATCAGCCCACACGGCGCATGGACTATCAAAACATCGCAACCGCGGTGTTCTGCCAGCCAAATATTGGCACCGTGGGTCTTACCGAAGCCCAGGCTTTATTGGACCATGCCGGTGACCTGGATATTTACGAATCTACCTTCAAGCCTATGAAGCACACCATCTCGGGTCGGGATGAGCGCACTTTGCTCAAAATGATCGTTTGTCGAAGTACTGATCAGGTACTGGGCATTCACATGGTGGGGCCGGATTCGGGAGAAATTGTTCAGGGCTTGGCGGTTGCCATGGTTGCAGGGGCAACCAAGGCCCAATTTGATGCCACTGTTGGCATTCACCCAACCGCAGCGGAAGAATTTGTGACCCTGCGAAACGTCAGCCGTCAGGCTTGATCAGGAGAAACCCATGCACCAATACCGTCTGCAATCATTACGAACTCGGATGACCGTCCCGTTGCTGCCATTTTGTCTTCTGCTTTGTCTTGGGTTCACCAGCATCGCCGCCAATGCCAAGAATGTGGTGTTTTTCTTGGGTGATGGCATGGGCATTAGCACTGTTACCGCCGCGAGAATTTTTGCCGGTCAGGCACAGGGAGCCAGCGGGGAAGAGCACAATCTCGCTTTTGACCGCTTTCCGCATTTGGCATTGATCAAAACCTATAACGTTGATGCCCAGGTACCCGATAGCGCAGGCACCATCACGGCGATTACCACCGGGCAAAAGACCCGAATCGGCGTCTTGGGCGTTAACTCCAGCGTGTCGAGGAACGATTGCAAGGCTGCGTTGCGCAATAGCATGCCCACGCTAGCGGAGCTGGCGGAACAAGCGGGTATGGCCACGGGCATTGTGTCTACCGCCCGTATTACTCACGCCACGCCAGCAGGGACCTATGCCCATACCCCCAACCGCGATTGGGAAAGCAGTGCCAGCACCCCGGATGAGGCCGAGGCCATGGGGTGTAAGGATATCGCCAGCCAGTTGGTGGACATGCCCTATGGCAACGGCATTGACGTTATTTTGGGGGGCGGCAGACGAGAGTTTTTGCCTAAAGACACCCCAGACCCCGAGTACCCGGATCAACAAGGACGACGAGACGATGGGCGTAACCTGATTGAGGAATGGTTAGCTGGGGCTGATAAACGCCAGTTTGCCTGGCATGGGGATGTGATTACCCAATGGGCTCAGTCGCCAAAGCCCTTTGACGGCCAACTGATGGCGCTGTTCGAGCCATCTCACATGCAATACGAAGTGGATCGCGCCGGGGATCCAGGCAAGGAGCCGTCGTTAAAAGACATGACCGCGCTGGCGGTGAAACAGCTGTCTACCAACGAAAAAGGCTATTTCTTGTTAGTGGAGGCGGGCCGTATCGATCATGCGCATCATTTTTCCAACGCCCATCGAGCGCTCAGGGATACCGTGGCGCTGTCTGAAGCGGTGCAGTGGGTGGTAGATAACGTGGATTTGAATGAAACCTTGGTGATTGTCACCGCGGATCACAGTCACACCATGACCATCAGCGGCTATCCCCGACGCGGTAATCCCATTTTGGGCACCGTCGAGATGCCCAAAGGTGAGCCGCTTTTGGACCTCACCGGTAAGCCTTATACCACCCTGAGTTACGCCAACGGCCCGGGCTATAAAAAACAGCCACCAGATCTCAGCGACGTGGATACGGAAGATCCCGACTATCAGCAGCTAGGCACGGTGCCTTTGCAATCCGAAACCCACGCTGGTGAGGATGTGGCTGCGTTTGCCATCGGCGTCAATGCCGCGGCTGTCGGAGGTGTTATGGAGCAAAATCGACTGTTCAATGTCATGCACCAAGCGCTTTTTGGCCGCTAAATCAGCTTTTCAATAATTCCCGGAGTGACTATGTCTGCCATAACCGACTTCTTTTCGTTACTGGACAGCCTACTTGGGGGTGCGGCGTATTTTCCCATTGCTTTGCTGGGCATAGGTTTGTTGTTCACGATCTATCTGGGATTTCCGCAGATTCGGTTTTTTAAACATGCCTGGCTGGTCTTGCTGGGGCGCTATACGGACGACAAAGATCCCGGAGACACCACGCATTTTCAGGCTCTATCAACGGCGCTATCGGGTACCGTGGGCACCGGGAATATTGGTGGAGTGGCTTTTGCGATCTTTCTTGGCGGCCCCGCGGCCTTGTTTTGGATGTGGGTTACCGCATTTCTGGGCATGACCACCAAGTTTGTCGAAGTATCGATTAGCCACAAATATCGCAAGCAGGACGATCAGGGGTTTATGGCTGGTGGGCCAATGTACTACATGGAGTACGGACTGGGCATGAAGTGGCTGGCGGTGTTCTTTGCCGTCGCCACGGTCATCAGCTCATTTGGCTCCGGCAACATGCCTCAAGCCAACAATATGGCGTCAGGTATTGAAACCTCTTTTGGTGTGGCTTCTTGGGTGTCAGGGCTGATATTCGCACTGCTGATGGGGCTTGTGATTATCGGCGGTATACGCCGGATAGCCGCAGTGTCGGCAGCGCTAGTACCCACCATGGGGGTGCTTTACACCCTGGGCGCCTTTGCGGTGATTTTCTCTAATCTGGAGAACGTGGGACCGGCTTTTGTCTCTGTTTTTGAATACGCCTTCACGGGTTCCGCCGCCGCTGGCGGATTTCTCGGCGCGTCTTTCGCCTACGCCTTCAATCGTGGGGTCAACCGCGGTTTGTATTCCAACGAAGCCGGCCAGGGTTCTGCGCCCATAGCCCACGCAGCGGCCAAAACTCAGGAGCCCGTGGCCGAGGGCATGGTGGCGGTGCTTGAGCCGTTTATTGACACTCTGATTATTTGTACGTTGACCGGCTTGGTGATTTTGTCCTCTGGGGTTTGGCAACAAAAATACCCAACACCTTTCAGTCAAACCGATACCGAGATCGTCGCTGGTCAATACACCGACCAAAATCCCATTCACGTGGCACAACTGGCTGCACACCTCGATCTGGTGCCGCCGAAAAATGACCCGGTGCGAGAGTTTACCGGTGTGGTTGCCGTAAACGCCGGCGTACTCGATGTATCTAACATCACGGTTTTACATAACCGTTCCGTGGCCGAGCAGGTGCGAGTCACCCAAAACGATCAGCCTTTTGACGGCCTTTTGGTGATCGAAGAGGGTGAAGTGGCGGATACCAGTTTGCAGTTGCATGGCGAGTCGATTCTGCATTCAGTGCCCTTGACGGCTAAAGCATTCGAGCAGAGCTTTCTAGGCAGCTCCGGCAGCATTCTGGTCACCTTGGGCCTAACGCTGTTTGCCTTTTCTACCGCCATCGCCTGGTCTTACTACGGTGACAGGGCAGTGACCTATTTGCTGGGTACTGCTTGGGTCTTGCCCTATCGCTGTCTGTACGTGCTCGGCTTCTTTATGGCGACAATCGTCGACACATCGCTGATCTGGCTGATCTCGGCGGTAACCGTGGCCATGATGACGCTGCCCAACTTGATGGGGATGTTTTTGATGCGGGTAGAGGTCAAACAAATGACCCAGCAGTACTGGGAGAAATTCCGCACCGCAAAATAAACATCCTAAGTGGGCTCAACGATCCCAGCAGACCAAGCACATAGCATAGATATGGCGGGGGTCGTTCAAGGCCTGTAGTCGCTGCAGATCTTTGTCGAGGGTCTTCAGCCAACCATTAGGCAGTGGCAGCTTGGGCATCATGCTGCTTTTCCATGCGCTCGTGATTGCCGGTAGTTCCACCGCTTGCATCAGCTCCATCATCAGAGCGCTTTGAGGGTCTAAAGGAGGGCGTATCTCTTCTGAAGACCAACTGCTGAGCTGGGCCAGTTCTGCCGCATGGCTCACCGCGTCGTCGAGACTGCCAACGCTATCCACCAAGCCGATCTCCTTAGCCTTTAGGCCGCTCCAAATACGACCTTGTGCAAGTTCAGCGACTTGGTCCGCGGGTAAATTGCGACCTTCAACGACTAGGTCTAGGAACTGTTGGTAGCCATGTTCTACCGACAATTGAAGGATGCTCTGAGCTTGGGGGCTCAGTTCGCTAATTAGGCTCATGCCCCTGGCCAGTGGCGCACTGGCGACACCATCCGCATTGACCCCAATGGCTTCTAGGCTATTGGAGAAATTGGGCACCAAGCCAAAAATGCCGATAGAACCGGTAATCGTCGTGGGTTCTGCAAAGATGGCGTCGGCAGTGGCAGAGATCCAGTACCCTCCGGAAGCCGCTACGCTGCCAAATGAGGCGACGACGGGTTTACCGGCTTGTTTGAGAGATGCCAATTCTTCTCGAATCAGCTCCGAACCAAAGGCGCTGCCGCCGGGGGAATCCACCCGCAGTACCACGGCTTTGATGCGCTCATCCTCTTTGGCCATGCGGATTTGTTCAACCAGCTCATCGGCCACAGCGGTATCCCCAGCAGGAGCGCCGGATTCTACGATCAAACCTTGAACCGTGAGAACGCCAACAACCGCCTCATTGAAATCTGTGGCTTCAGTGCTCTGTTCCATCAAATAGGATTGGTAGTCGATACCGTTCAACATGTTGCCTTGCCAACCCACCATGTCGCCAACGTAGTGATTAAACTCTGAGTCGTTCATGAGTCCGTCCACTAAGTTGTGCTGTAACGTCGCCTGGGCGCCATCGCCCTGAGTGTCAGCCAGCAGTTCGTCAAAGGTATTGGCAAAAGCGCGCACGTCCTGCTGAGACAGCCCACGATTGCTAGCTAAGGTATCAGTGATGGTCATCCACAAACCGTCTACCAAGCGCTGGCCGTCTTGGCGGGCGAGGGGAGACATGTCATTGCGCGAGAAGGGCTCGGTAGCTGATTTGTAATCACCCACCCGGAATACGTGCATTTGCACTTTGAGCTTTTCCAGCAGGTCAGCGAAATACAGTCGATCTCCGCCTAAGCCGGTCAGCAATATCATGCCCATGGGGTGCAAGAACACTTCATCAGCATAACTGCTGGCCAAATATTGATACTGGCCACCGTACCGGGTGTAGGCCAGCACCTGCTTGTCTGTGCCGCGAAATGCCTGCAGAGCCTCGCCAATCCGTGTGGCTTGGGCTGAAGACAGTCCCATAAGCTGGTCGAAGTTCACAACGATGAGGCGAATTCTCGGGTCGGCAGCGGCGGCACGAATGCTATCCAGTACATCGCCGATTTCGATCAAACCCTCATCCGTTGAGCGAAACAGAAAATCCTGCCAATTGCTCGGCGGCACGATCTGTTCCACTAGGGTGCCGCTGGGTTCGATAAATAGCGCACTGCCGTCGGCGATGTCGGGTTTTTCTGGGCCGCTTAGCAGCGCGCCCACCATCACGAAGAGGACCAAGATAAAACCTGCGTTGATAATGAAGTTGCGCAAGGTTGTGATGCGTCGCCCCCAGCGGGCGAAAAAACCGTC
>JAYOSS010000078.1:0-11272 GCA_038139355.1 Gammaproteobacteria bacterium | reverse complement strand
GAGTTGGCAGTCTTTAACCTGACCCAAACATCATCCAAAGGACCAGACGCGGCATAAACAATGGCCATACCAAACATCACCATGGGCGGATCCACCATGGCCACGGCAAAACCCATAGCGATCAGCACCAAGGTCACAAAGGGTATGCGCTCTCGAAGATTGATTTTCTTCGGTGAAAAATAGGTGTAGTTGCTGACCATGAGCAGCGCTGCGGCAACGGTGAGTGCCGTAAACAGCAAAGCTACCGGCAACGAGGGTTCTACCATGCCGTGCTGCACCGCCACCCAAACCCCAAACACGATCAAGCCCGCTGCGGCGGGACTGGCCAGCCCGGTAAATGAGGCGTCGTCGCTGTCCACGTTAAACCGCGCTAAACGCAGGGCTGCGCAGGCCATATAGGCAAAGGCGGCCACCCAGCCGATTTGTCCTAGCGCGGATAGCCCCCAAGAAAAAGCCAGCAACGCCGGGGCAACGCCAAAGGCCACCAGATCCGACAGACTGTCGTATTGGGCGCCAAAAGCGCTTTGGGTACCGGTCATGCGCGCAATGCGCCCGTCGGCACCGTCCAGCATCATGGCGATAAAAATGGCGATACAGGCGGTGTGATGTTGCCCGCTCATGGCGGTGACGATGGCGTAGAAGCCCGCGAATAAGGACCCCGTGGTGATGAGGTTGGGCAACAAAAACACGCCCCGGCGACCCAGTCGGGATGATGCCCGAGCAGTGCTGGCATCCGCCGCGTTATTTGAGGTTTTTGGCGTTTCTGTGTCGGTAGTGGCTTGGTTGCCCACAACCTGCAAGGAAGGTTTATCTTCGCTTTCCATTCACTCAACCTGATCCGGTGTTTCGTGACGACTACTTTGGCAGTTCTCGAGAAGGAAACAAGGGGTTTTGACCCCTTGTCTGAGTTGATGATGCGAAGCGGCCACTGGCTCTCACTTCGCAATCATCCGGCTGGTTTGCTGGATCGCTGGTTAGTTGATCTCTTTGTTCACCAGACGGTTCGCTTGAATCCAAGGCATCATGCCGCGCAGACGCTCACCCACTTCTTCAATGGGGTGCTCGCCGGTGATGCGACGCATTGCCTTGATGCTCGGCGCCCCTGACTTATCTTCCAGTACAAACTCCTTGGCGAAGTTGCCGGTTTGAATTTCCGTCAGAATGCGCTTCATCTCAGCCTTGGTTTCTTCGGTCACAACTCGCGAGCCGCGGGTCAGGCCGCCGTACTCCGCCGTGTTGGAAACCGAATACCACATGTTCGCGATGCCGCCTTCGTACAGCAAATCGACGATCAACTTAAGCTCGTGCAGGCACTCAAAGTAGGCCATTTCTGGGGCGTAGCCGGCTTCTACCAGCGTTTCGAAACCAGCTTGAACCAGTGCGGTTGCGCCGCCACACAAAACCGCTTGCTCGCCGAACAGGTCGGTCTCGGTTTCTTCTCGGAAGGTTGTCTCGATGACCCCGGCGCGGCCACCACCGTTAGCAGAGGCATAGGACAGTGCAATGTTCTTCGCTTGTCCTGTGGCATCTTGCGCAATAGCGATCAAGCTAGGCACACCGCCACCTGCGACATAGGTAGAGCGAACTGTGTGACCCGGACCCTTGGGGGCAATCATAATCACGTCTACGTCCTGACGCGCCTGGATCAGCTCGAAGTGCACATTAAAGCCGTGGGCAAAAGCGATAGCCGCATTTTCTTTCAGATTGGGCTCGATTTCTTCAGCATAAAGAGCCGCCTGCAGTTCGTCAGGTACCAGCACCATCACCAGATCGGCACCTTGTACCGCCTCGGCAACTTCTGCTACCGCGAAGCCGGCGTTTTCCGCCTTGGCCCAAGAACCCGAGGCCTTGCTGCGCAGGCCTACGACAACATTCTCCACACCGGAGTCTCGTAGGTTGTTGGCGTGGGCGTGGCCCTGTGAGCCGTATCCTACAATCACCACCTTCATTTTTTGAATGATGGATAGATCAGCGTCTTTGTCGTAATACACCTGCATGGTTTTTTCCCGTCAGTTGGTTTGAGTTAATCAGTTTATAGCGTCGGCTTAGACCGACAGTACGTAATCGCCGCGGCCGACGCCGGAAACCCCGGACCGAACCACTTCAAGGATAGTGGCGTTGACGCCGCTATCGTCGATTGCGCGAACAAAGGCATCCAGTTTGTCACTAGGGCCGACTAGTTGAATCGTATAGGTCTGCGCGGTCACATCAACGATCTGACCGCGAAAGATATCCGCAGAGCGCTTAATCTCAGCTCGGGCTTGGCCCTCAGCGCGCACCTTCATCAGCAGCAACTCGCGTTCTACGTGCTCGCCTTCGCACAGATCCACCACCTTGACCACTTCCACCAGCTTGTCCAGCTGCTTCATGATCTGGTTGATCTTTTCCTGATCGCCAGTGGTGGTCAGGGTAAGACGGGACAGGGTGGGATCCTCTGTAGGAGCTACCGTCAACGATTCGATGTTGTAGTTGCGCTGGGCAAACAGACCCACCACCCGAGACAGTGCGCCGGCTTCGTTTTCCAACAGTACCGCTAGTATTCTTCTCATGCCTTGGCGTCCTGTGATTTGCTCAGGATCATGTCATTCATCGCCCCGCCCTTGATGGCCATGGGATAAACGTGCTCATGGGGGTCCACCCAGACGTCCACAAACACCAGGCGGTTCTTGTTGGCTTCCGAAAATGCCTCTTCCATTGCCGCCTCAAGTTCCGTGGCTTCGCTCACCTTGATACCCACGTGGCCGAACGCTTCTACCAGAGTTTTGAAATCCGGCAGAGAGTCGCTGTAGGTACTCTGGGAGTGACGACCGCCGTATTGCATGTCTTGCCACTGCTTCACCATGCCCAAGGCTTGGTTGTTCAGATTGATGATCTTAATGGGCAGACCGTATTGCAGACAGGTGGACAGCTCCTGCATGTTCATCATGAAGGAGCCCTCACCGGTGACACAGGCCACAACAGCTTCCGGGTTACCCATTTGCACGCCCATGGCGGACGGCAAACCAAAGCCCATGGTGCCCAGACCGCCGGAGTTGATCCAACGCCGAGGCTCGTCAAAGTGATAGTACTGGGCCGCAAACATCTGATGCTGACCCACGTCTGAGGTGACAAAGGCATTACCCTGAGTCACCCGATACAGGGTTTGAATGGCCAGCTGGGGCAGAATGTTCTTGCCCTTGCTTGGCTGCAAATCGTGGTTCAAGCCGTGCTCACCGCGCCAGCCGTCGATCTGCTGCCACCACTGAGCCAAATATTGCTGCTGCTTTTGCCGGTCGGCATCACTGCGTTCACTGTCCCGGGCCTGATAAGCCTCCCACAGGGCGTTCAGCACCCAGCCCGCATCCCCGATCAGGGTAATGTCGCTGTGAATGATTTTGTCTACCGACGCCGGATCCACGTCCAAATGCACGATGGTGGCCTTGGGCGCAAACTTGTCCGGATTGTTGGTCACGCGGTCGTCAAAACGAGCGCCAAGCGCAAAGATCACGTCGGCGTCGTGCATGGCCATGTTGGCTTCATAGGTGCCGTGCATGCCCAGCATACCCAAACTTTGAGGGTCGCTACCGGGATAGGCGCCCAGTCCCATCAGCGTCGATGTCACCGGCACGTTGGCGGCTTTGGCGAGTTCACGCAGGGGTCCTTCTGCGTCGGCCTGTATGACCCCACCACCCACATAGAACACTGGACGTTTTGCACCCAACAACGCTGCAATCGCCGCATTTACGGCATTGCTGTCGCCTTCAAAGGCTGGCTTGTAGGAGCGCAGGCTGACGGTGTCAGGATATTCATAGGCATAGGTCGCCGTTGGGTCCGTGGTGTCCTTGGGCACATCAATAACCACTGGCCCAGGGCGGCCGGTGGTGGCGATGTGGAAAGCCTTTTTCACCACGCTGGGAATTTCAGAGGCATCGCGAACCATAAAGCTGTGTTTGACCACAGGCCGAGAGATTCCCACCATGTCCGTTTCTTGGAAGGCATCGGTACCGATCAAATCGCTGGGCACCTGGCCAGAAATCACGATCATGGGAATGCTGTCCATGTAGGCCGTGGCGATACCGGTAATGGCATTGGTCGCACCGGGCCCAGAGGTCACCAGCACCACGCCGGGTTCACCGGTCGAGCGGGCGTAGCCATCAGCCATATGGGTTGCGGCTTGTTCATGGCGCACCAGAATGTGCTCAATCTTTTGCTGACGGAAAATTGCGTCGTAGATATGCAGAGCAGAACCGCCGGGGTAGCCGAATATGTATTCAACCCCTTCGTCCTGTAATGCACGGATCAGCATATCGCCGCCGGACAGCATTTCCGTCATGTGTCGACCTCTTTCGTTGCTTTTCGTTTGCGGTGGCGACAGCCTGTGCTTCAGCAACAGGCACCCGATTGGGGCAGCTTGGGTGACAAGGTTTGCTCCCCGCCGCCAATGGCTGTGTTCAGCTACCACCTCTACGCCAAGTGCATCTCAACATGCGGTGGCGAAAAATCTCGTAAGCTATTGATTTTGATATGGACTCAACGGTTATTCCCGACCTTTTTTCGGGCCCCGTTTCGCGCAAGCGCGCTATTCTTGTGATTCAGCGCCGACATGTCAATGAACTTAGGCCCCGGAGTCAGATGACGCGTCAGGTCGGGACTTAGGGGAGCAAACAAACCACCGAGGCCATCCGCCCTGTCTGGGCACCGGCGCCGCCCTGAATCGTCGCCTGGCGATGGGAATAAAAGTCGGCATGACCATCGCTGTGCAGACCGCTCTGGGCCACATCCACGACCCCACACTGCTGCAGCTGTATCTCAGCAAGTTGAGCAAGGTCGACCAGGCGTTTAGCCGGATCGTTAGGATGCGGCGCGACGACTTGCGGCGCGGCCTGGGCCACTTGACCCCACACGTCTTCTCCTACTTCGAAGCAGCCCTGGCTGATACACGGACCTATCCAAGCGCACAAATCGTCCGTCGCCGCTGGCATGGCGTCAACCAAACTGGGGATGACGCCACCCAGCAAGCCGCGCCAACCCCCGTGGGCCGCGCCGATGCAGGGTCTATCTGGATGCTTAGCCGCCAGCAAAATAGGCACACAGTCAGCGCTTTGAATGACCAAACCCAGACCCGGCTCCTGAGTCCACTGGGCGTCCGCCTCAGGTTCTGAGGATTGCCCAACCGCATTCGAGGCGTCGATGCAGTGGCTGCCATGAACCTGATGCAGCCAACTCAAGGAAGGCAGATCGTCATCGCGGTCGCCACTAAACCCCAGCTCCCGCCCCAACTGACGCACCAAACTCTGTCGATTGGCGTTTACGTGCTCTGGCCGATCTCCGGTCCGGGTACCCAGATTATTGGATGCCCAATCACCCTGACTGATGCCGCCATGACGCGTCGTTGTACCCGCCACCACCCAATTGGGAGCCGACCAATTTGCGGCGTACCAAGTCGGTTTATTCGGCATCGTCAGCCAAGGTTTGCATTAGGGTTTGCAGGTCTTCAGGAATGGGGGCAGCAAAGTGCAGATCTTGTCCTGTGGTCGGGTGCGCAAAATCCAGCTTCAGCGCATGCAAGGCCTGGCGGGAAAACTGCTGCAGCACGGTAATGGTGTGGGCGTCGGCTGCCCGGGGCAAAATCCGTCGGCAGCCATATTTGGTATCGCCCACCAGCGGATGCCCAATGCTTTGCATGTGCACGCGAATCTGATGGGTGCGGCCGCTGCCTAGGGTGACGTCCACGGCGCTGTGCGCGCGATAACGCTGACGCACCCGCACCAAGCTCAGCGCACTTTTACCGTCTTCCCGGATCACTTGGCGGGTGCGCAGTTTGGGATCACGGCCAATAGGCCGGTCGATGTCCTGCCCAGCAACCATCACCCCTTCGCACACCGCCAGATAACGGCGCTTCACCTGGCGCTGACTGATGGCTTCAACCAAATGCTGATAGGCGCCGGGACTGCCCGCCACCACCATGATGCCACTGGTGTCTTTATCCAACCGATGCACCACACCCGCCCGGGGCAGCGCTTGCAGTTGCGGCCGATGATGCAACAGCCCGTTAACCAGAGTGCCTTGGGCGTTACCAGCTCCGGGATGCACCACCAAACCGGCGGGTTTATTGATGACCAACAAATCGTCGTCTTCGTACAGCACATCCAGACTCATGGCTTCGGCGCTTTGCCAATCTTCGCGCGCTTCACGTTGGCCTTTCAGCTGCAGGCGTTCGCCACCGAAGACCCGATACTTGGGTTTGACCACCTGACCATTCAGCGTCAATGCCCCCTCGGTGATCCAGCGGGTTAACTCGGCGCGAGAAAACTCCGACAGCAACAATGCCGCCGCTTTGTCGGCTCGTTCACCACCCATGTGAGCTGGGATTTCCGCTTCGAAGTCTAGGATCTGAGGTGTTTGCTCTGTCATAACGGTTGCAACCCTACCGAATTTGGTAAGAATAGCGACTTCTGTCCGATAGTCGGATTCCGCCGGGCAGTCAGGTGCAAAAACTGTTGTCGTTCTGCGACCCCACACAACGAGGCCCCACTTTGTTTCATACCACCCTGCCGCTGTGGCAAAAAAGCCGTTTGGGCTTGTTAGCTTTGATGCTGCTCGCCCTGATCTCCAGCGGCTGCAGCAGTATTCCTTTCTTTGGCAAAGATGACGACAAAGACGCAGACATTGAAGAGATCGATACCACCGAGGACCGGGTGTATCGAACGGCCCAACGCGCTTTGAGAAGCTCAAACTATGCGGTAGCCATCGAACAACTGGAACTGCTGGAAGCACGCTTCCCCTTTGGTCGATTTGCTGAGCAGGCCCAGCTGGAACTGATTTACGCCCACTACCTCACCCGAGACATGGAAAGCGCCCGTGCCGGTGCGGATCGATTCATTCGCCTACACCCTACCCATCCCAATGTGGACTATGCCTTCTACCTCAAGGCCCTTGCCGCCTATCGCTACAATGAGGCGTTTTTAGATCGCATCTTCTCAGCAGACCCGGCCAGCCGAGATATGGCGCCGGTGCGCGAATCCTATTCCGAACTGGCGATTTTGCTGAACGAGTTTCCTGACAGCCAATACGCACCGGATGCGCGCCAGCGCATGGTGCTGCTGCGAGAAATGCTGGCCAAGTCTGAGATTTATGCCGCCGAGCACTACCTACGCCGGGGCGCCCTGGTGGCAGCGGCAAACCGTGGCACTTATGTGATCGAGAATTTCCCAGACACCGCAGCCCGGGCCGATGCCTTGGCGGTGATGGTGGAGGCCTACTACAAACTGGGCCGTCGCGAAGAGGCGAATCGCTCTTTGCGGGTCTTAGCGTTGAATCACCCTGATTACCCGGAGTTCAATTCCGCAGGCGACCTGGTGCTGGAGGAGCGGATTCGCAACCGCGATCGGTCCTGGACAAACATCATGACCTTGGGGCTGCTTGACCGTCCGGACACCCCGCCACCCATCACCATCGACTATCCTGACGATGTTGAAGACGCGATCCCCAGCAGCCCAGAGGTCGGGGAAGAAGCCCCAGCACCCGCGGCCGCGGCCCAGAAAAAGCGCAGTTTTTTCGGCTTTTTGCCGTTTATCCGCTGATCGCTTGCAGCATGAGGTGCTAAGGGCGCACAGCGCTCGAAGCACAGACGCGCAATCTCGAGGTCAAATGCCGATCATGATGTGGGACATCGTTACCACTGCACTGGGAATTTTCACCGGCACATGGCTCCCCCGCGCTGCGCAAACGGCTTTACCCTGAAAGGCTTTACCCTGAATGGCTTTACCCTGATAGAGCTACTGGTCAGCCTGAGCCTGGTCGCGGTTCTGGCAGCTTTGTTCGGCCCGGGACTGTTCGGCACCATGCCTCAGCTCAGCCTGGATCGACAAACCAACCAACTGCAAAGTCTGCTGCAAAACGCCCGCACCCTGGCGTTAACCGAGGGCACCAGCGCGTTTGCTTGCCCAGCCAATACGCTATCGCTGAACCCGGACCTCAGCACTGACGGTGATTGGTGTGATTTACACAGACACTGGGGAGCTGGTGTCAACGTGGTGTTGGATCGCAACCGCGACGGCCAACCGGGGTCTGGCGATGCATTGGCCCTGCACCTGAATTGGCGCACGGTGGGTCTGGGTCATACGCCTGTGGTGAGGTGGCGCAGCTTTCGTAACCCCCACCACATTGAATTTTTACCCAGCGGCGTGACCAATTGGCATAACGGGCGCTTTGTGCTGTGCAGCCCTCATACCGGTGTTTTGGGCAATGCGGTGGTCCTCAATGCTGCCGGGCGCAGCTACCGACAGCGCTTGCAGCCCAGTGATTGCAGCGAATCCTAAGCGTGCACCCAAGGCGCCGGAGCGCCTAGTTAGCCTCTTCAGCTAGCGGGCTTTCTACCGACAATATCGATACATCAAAGGTAATGTCCGCTCCGCTCAACGGGTGGTTGAAATCTACCTGAACGGTATCTTCGTACACCGCTTTAACCACACCAGGCAGCTCGCCATCTGGCGCTTGAAAAGACACCACCAAGCCCGGCTCCAACGGCTCTTCACTGGCCATCTCATTAAAGGTAGACCGAGCCAGCAGACGCACATTGGCCTCCACGCGCTCACCAAAGGCTTGATCCGCGGGAATCAAAAGTTGAACGTCATCGCCGGCAGTCAGACCCAGCAGCGCCGCCTCGAATCCGGGCAGCAAATTACCATCGCCTAGCGTCAGTGAAGCGGGCTTGCCCCGACGGGTGGTATCGATTTCTTCACCCCCGGGCATCAGCAGCGCAAAATGCAGAGTAATGCGCGAGCCCATACGGATTTTTTCCGTTGAACCTTGAGAAGCGATGATGTCTGCCATGCTCTTTCACCTTGCGCCGAAGCCGTTATCTACGAGCCGTGAAGTCTGGGGCGCTGAGCGCTGAATGCAACACAGTCTTTGAACCCTTTGTTGACCTGCCTATGAATTCTGGCCAGCGTGAGGATCCTACAAACGGTTGATGGGCACCTTTAACACTGGGTTACCTTGTTCATCTGTGGGCACATTGCCCGCTCGCATGTTCACCTGCAGCGCCGGGATAATGAGCTTGGGC
The DNA here is from genome assembly GCA_038139355.1 of Gammaproteobacteria bacterium. Lineage (GTDB taxonomy): Bacteria > Pseudomonadota > Gammaproteobacteria > Pseudomonadales > Azotimanducaceae > UBA4421. Next base: position 2,226 of record JAYOSS010000078.1, on the reverse strand, counting down.
ATGGCAAGCTGCGCATCCCTGGCTTCTCTAAACGCAACAAACTCTGCCTTGGTTTTACCGCCCCCAACGTGAATGTTATGACGTTTTTCTTCGCCAACGGTGCTCTCCCAAGCCACGTCCCGACCGTTAGGGCCATAGTCGTGGCACATAAACAGCCTCATCTCTTCGGGTAGCGCGAGTATCTTCATGATGGAATCGTAAAGCTGGCTTGCACTGCCGCCGGGAAAATCCGCCCGTGCCGAACCGTCATCGGGCATAAACAAGGTATCGCCAACAAACGTCGCATCGCCGATAACATGCACCATACAACCCGGCGTATGGCCCGGCGTGTGTAACGCCAACCCAGTCATGGAACCGATCTGATAGGTATCACCATCGCTAAACAAGGCATCGAACTGGGAACCATCACGCTGGAACTCCGTTCCTTCGTTGAAAATCTTGCCGAAGGTTTCTTGGATAATCAGGGTGCCCTGACCAATGCCCATCTTGCCGCCCAGCTTTTGCTGTATGTAAGGCGCAGCGGAAAGATGATCCGCGTGCACGTGGGTTTCAATGATCCACTGCAGATCCCAACCCTGTTCTTGAATCAGCTCGATCATTGCATCTGCATGATCAAAGGTAATTCGGCCCGCCGGATAATCCATGTCCATTACCGAATCGATGACGGCACAAGCAGAGGATGCCGGATCTTTCACCACATAACTGACGGTGCTGGTCGCATCATCAAAGAATGCGGTGACCTCAGGCTTTATGGTCATATTCAGGGGATAGCTCATCATCACTTTCTCCGTGGTTTGCCGACGCCACACGAACGAATCACAATTTTGTCCCAACAGGCAACGCCTGCACAGTTACGACTAGGGCGTTTCGTCGCCGGACCGCTGGGTTAGCTCTGGCAACAGCTCTTGCGCTGCCGGGCCCTCCTCGTCCACCAAACCCTGTGGATCGGGATGAATCAACACTTCCACACCGGGAAACTCATCCTCAATCTGATCCCCCAGTTCATCCATGATTCGATGGGCCTCAGCTACCGTCATATTGCCATCTACCGCTGCATGAAATTGCACAAAATCCCGGGCACCACTGGTGCGGGTGCGTAAATCGTGCACGCCCCGCAACTCCGGATGCTGGGCCAACACATCAAGGAAGGCCTGACGTTTTTGCTCTGGCCACTCGGTATCCATGAGGTGATCTATGGCACGACCGGCGGCCTGCCAAGCACCCCAAGCCAACCATAGGGCTATGGCAAAACCGAACATGGGGTCTGCTCCCGGCACGGCCAGATAACGATCCAGCACCAGGGCGGCGATGACCGCCAAATTCAGCAACAAATCCGATTGATAGTGCAGATGGTCCGTGGCGATGGCCAAGCTCGTGGTGCGGCGAATGACGTGGCGTTGCCAAAGCAAAAGCATCAACGTCGCCAGAATAGCGATGACGGATACCGCAATGCCCTCTTCTGCCGAAGCGACCCGGCCGCCGTTAAACCATTGTTCGATGGCGCGAATGGCCAAACCAAAGGCAGACAGCGCCATCAGCACTACTTGGAACATGGCCGCCAACGCTTCTGCCTTGCCGTGGCCAAATCGATGATTTTCGTCCGCAGGCTGAGCCGCGATGGTAACCCCGACTAAGGTGGCGACAGATGCCATAAGGTCTAGCGTGGTGTCCGCTAGACTGCCTAGCATCGCCGTGGATCCGCTTTGCCAAACGGCCCAGGTTTTTGCAGCAGCCAGCAGCAACGCGACAGTGATAGAGGCTACCGCCGCACTGCGCGTTAATCGCGCATGTTCGAGTTCTTCAGCGTTCATGGCGCCTCCGGGCAGCTAGCCCCCCTGACATTGCCTGTTGCATGCACCCCCCGAGCAAAAAAATGTGCAAAAAATGGCACCCCAAGCCATGGTACCCGCTCTACCCCAACTCACGGCGCTGCCCTTCTCATTTTGCAGCATGTGCTGGGGCGGTTTGCTGTGGCAACAAGGAATGAACCGAGCCAGCCGGGGATTTGTGCATCCCTAGGTTGGTTGATCCTCGTGATTCTGGCGAGCCTCCCGGATCATCAGCCCCAGCCAAAAGACCACGCCGCAAAACAATGCAGAATCGGCCACGTTGAAGGCCGGGAATATGTGCTGCTGGTAGTGCACCAGCACAAAATCCACGACGTAACCATTCATCAGTCGGCCATAAAGGTTGCCCAGAGCCCCACCCAAAATCAGGCCATAGACC
>JAYOSS010000077.1:7200-11335 GCA_038139355.1 Gammaproteobacteria bacterium | reverse complement strand
CGCCACGATCTCCTTTGGCCAAAGCATGCCGGAGGAAGCAATGGTCAAAGCACAACATATGGTTGAGGCCTGTGATCTGTTGCTGGTTTTGGGGTCCTCGTTGACGGTTTATCCTGCTGCAGGGTTTCCACAGTTCGCTAAACAATTGGGGGCTAACTTGGTCATCATCAATCGGGAACCCACGGACCAGGACCCGCTGGCAGACCTAGTCGTGCACGATGGCATCGGCAAGGTCTTAACCGAGGCAATGGCTGCGTTGGGATGAACGAATCCGGCCCTGACGATTCTGGCTGGCCGGTAAATCTGCAGCCCCACGATTTGCAGACGCGCATCCGCGATGCCATGCCAGCATGGGCAGACGACGCCTTCAGGGATTTTGAATTCTTGAGTGGCGGCTACAGCAACGCCAATTTCGCGTTCTGGCGCGATACGCCTCAAACCAGCGAACGATATGCCCTGCGTATTCCAACCCGTGAGCAACCCTATGTCGATCGCCGGGCCGAGGTGGAGTGGTATCGGCAGCTTCCCGCCTTTGTGGGCATACAGCCCACCTATTTGGATCCCCACACTGGCTTGATGATTTCGCCCTGGGTTGAGGGTGAACTGCTGGTGGATGTGTTTGCCAGTCGGTTCGGTGTTGATGATTTGCTGGATTACCTACGGTTGCTGCATCAAAGGCTGCCAGAGACAGAGCGGCACTACCATGTGCCTGCTCTGATGCCTGACTTCGTCGGGACCGAATCACTACACGCAGATATAGCGGTCTCGCCTACCGGGATTCTGCTAAACCGCAACACCGCGAAAGCCGATTTGCTCAGGTCATGTCATAACGATCTGAACCCCTGGAATATCCTGGTCACCGATCGCGGCTGGCTTACTCTGGACTGGGAGTTTGCCGGGGTGAATGACCCCCTGTTTGATTTGGTGAATTTGCACCAGGGATTGGGCCTTGATGATGCCCTACTCAGCGAGATGGCCGCGGCCTTGGCGCCAGGGGTAGAGCAAAACCGGCTGCATGACGCCTATCGCCATTTTTGGCTCAGAGAATGGGGGTGGGCTCGGTTTCAGTATCAAGCGGGTAACCAACGTCATGAAGTGGCGACGCAAATCACCGTGGCAGAACACAAGCTGGCCGCGATGGGATCCCATTAGAGGGACAGATTCGTGGTCGCGCTTATTTGCCTTAACACGGATTCGAGGCGCTGCTGACCGTCGCCGGAGCAGACGCTAAAGCTGCAGCGACGCTGAATAAGCTCATGTTGATAGAGCTCGAATAGTTGCCCCCGGTCATGTGGGTTCTCCCGTAGCGGATCCGCTTCCCAAGGCAAATCGGCTTCGCATAGCACATAATGGCGCGGAGCTTGGTCTTGCCAGGCTCGCTGGAACACCTCAGGCGCCGGTCCGTATTTTTCCTGCCACCAGATCAATAGTGTGAGCAAATCAGTATCCAAGATGCAGTGAGAAGCTTCTGGCAGATTCCGCTCAAGATCCTGCTGCTGGGATAAAAGCCACAGCAGATCCCGGGGCCAATAGCGTGGTCCATGGTCGCTCGTTCGGCTTTCCAAAAGGCCACGGGCCAACTCGGGAAACAGTGGCCATCGGGTATGGTCTGCCAGAGCCTGACTCAGCGTGCTTTTGCCCGTTGACTCCGGTCCGGTAAACACCACGATCATGGTTCTGCCAGCCGGTTGCGCCAGTTTAGCCAGCCCCAAACCGCCATAACTAAGTAGATACCGTACAGTCCTGCATAGAAATATAAACCTGGCAGGCCATTCATGGCTTTCACGATGTACAGGCCAATTTGCACGAGGTCGATGACAAACCACGCTACCCAGCTGCTGAGGTATTTGCGCGCACTCATCCACATGGCAACGAAACTGGCAACCGTGGTGAGACTGTCCAGATAGGCGAAGTCAGCTTGGGTATGACGGTCAAACAGATAACCCATCAGTAAACCGCCCAGGAGCGTGATCACCAGTAAAACCGCGATATCCCGGTGGCTGATACGTTGAGGCGGCAGATCTCCGGCCACCCGCCGCAGGTGCTTGCCTCCATAAACCCAGTAGTACCAGCCGTAGGCGTTCATGATGACGTAGTAAAGGTTGAGTAAAACGTCGGCGTAAAGAAACGCTCGTGCTACCACGACCACGGTTACCAGGGCATAGAGCATGCCAATGGGAAACGTCAGCACATGTTCCTTGACCAGCAGCCAGACACAAAGCAAGCCGCTGATAAGGCCTGTTAACTCAAGCCAATTGTCCAATACGAATGTCACTGCTCAATCCCCGGCGCCAAGAGTGGCGAGCTTGCCGTGGACATCACTGGGGTGCAACCAAGAGCAACATCTTGTGCAAGACATTGGGTGGCGCTGTGGGCATGAGTGCTTCTTGTTCGCTGTGCTGCCGCGAGCGGCGCAAGCGTTTGCGTTAACGCTTATGCTCAGATTGCCTTTGGGATTCCGTCTGGGCTTTGGTTTTTGTTGAGCTTGCGGGTGATAACACAGGCTTTAGTTGAATGCTCTAGTAAAAGACTCTAGCTAAAGACTTTAGTTAACAACTTAAGTTACAGGCTCTGCCACTGACCGTCGCGAAGAACTTTCATCGACATGCGAGCAGCTTCATATGGCACCAACTGGCCATCATCCATTACCGGATAGTTGGCGTCGCTCAGGCCCGTGTCCGTGGAGCGTGAAGCTCGTAACCAGCAAGGTGTATGAGCCGCTGTGGTCCGCTGGTCACGGGTCAGCAGTGATTCAGAGAACGGCAGAAAAACGACTTTAGGAGCTTGCGACGTAGAATCGTGGGAGTCGGTATAGGTTGTAGCCATCTGATCAAAGGACGAGTGTTGTTTATTCATCGTGACTTTCCGTTTGCTTCCCGTTTGCTTTCCGTTTGCTTTTCGTTTGTTTTCCAGAAGTTGCAGAGACCTGCGGCGGTGAATGCTAGTACATCAAGAATTCACCCAGAAGCATCCGAGAACCGAGTGAGAAGCAAGTGAATAATGTGGAGAAACTCTTGAGCGGTGGAACCTGACTCAGGACAATGACGAACAACCTGGGTAAAACCGGCTAGACTCAGCACCGACAACAGAAGGACATCCGTGTGGCAAAACACATTGTTATCGTAGAAGACGATCCGGATCAGCGGGCGAACTATGCCGATGCCATTACCAAAAAAGGCTACCAGGTGAGCGCCTACGGTAACCGGGAGGACGCCTTAGCGGCCTTTGACGGCGAGCTTCCAGATTTGGCGATCCTGGACATCATTTTGGGAGATGAAGTCGATGCGGGCTTTCAACTTTGCCGGGAGCTGTTGGCTCGGTCACCGAATCTGCCGGTGATATTTTTAACTGAGCGCATCAATGAGATCGACAAGATTTCCGGGCTGCGCTTGGGTGCCTGGGACTATCTGCCCAAACCCATCTCCTTGGATTATTTGGCTGAACGCATTTCTTCCTTGCTACGCATAAACGAGGCCAGAACAGCGCTTCAAAGCAGCGACGCCTCTACGGAAAAAAACATTGGTGACCTGGCTTTGGACCAAGATGCACTGTTGGTGAGCTGGCAAGGACAGCGCATTGATCTGTCCGGTACCGAGTTTCGCATGCTGGCAAAACTGGTGCGGGCACCGGGACATGCAGTGAGTTATGAGACCCTTATGAACGCGACCATGCAAAGCTTGGTCACCAACAACACCATCAATACCCACATGCGCAATATCCGCAAAAAATTCGAGGCCGTAGATCAGGAATTTTCCTGCATCAAAAGTGAATACGGCTTTGGCTACCGATGGACCAAGCAGTAGAGCCCTAACACGTGAAATTCAAGATGAATTTTCGCGGACCTCGGCTAGGAACCAAATTGGCCCTGATGGGCCTGGCGCTGCTCGTGGTGCCCTGGTTCAGCTACCTACAACTCGTCGAAATGGAACGTTTGTTGGTCCAGGGCCAATCCCAAGCCCAGCTGTTGACGGCTGAGGGCATTTCCACCCTGTTCAATGGTCGGGAAGATCTCTTCAACGATCTGCCGGTGGCCCTTGAGGACTTTGAACCCCTCTATGCCCAGTCATTAGAAAACACCATACGACTGGACGGCGACGTTGAGGATTGGGGCCAGGAAGCCGACTTGGAAGAACCT
>JAYOSS010000077.1:0-7190 GCA_038139355.1 Gammaproteobacteria bacterium | reverse complement strand
GCCAACGTACTTACCGGGTATGCCATGGACGAGCAATGGCGCTATGCCGCCACTGGAGACGCAGACAATCGGGTCCAAGGGGTGCTGGGGTTGGCTGAAGACAACAACGAGGTGCTGCTGGAATTTCGCATCCCCTTAAGTTTGCTGGGCTCACGACAGTACTTTGGACTCACCTTTGTCGACGTTGATGACCCCGTCCAGCGCGCGGTTGTTCGCACTATCAAGACCTTGCCCATGGAAGCAAATCAGAACTTTAACTTGGTTGTGCTGCGCACCCCGGAAGTTCGCAACATCGTTCAGGGACTGGGGTATTCCGGTGCAAAAATCTTGGTGATCGATAGCCTGCAGCGGGTGCGCGCTGAGGTTGGCGCTACGCGCAAGACCAGTAATCCTGAAGAAACATCGCTGCAGGTCGGCGCGGTAACTCGGCAGCTAACCGCTGTGGGCAATTTTATCGGCACGCTGTTTCAGACCGTGAATCCGCCAGATGCTTCTCAGGCCGTTTCCAGCGAAGCCAAGATCGAAAACCAACGTCAACGAGCCATTCAGGTCAGCTTGGCCGGTGATCCCATCGCCTTGCGAAACCCGGTCTCTGATGACGAAGAGTTAATCCTGGCGGCTCACCCAATCGTTTCCGACGATCAGGTGATCGGGACGGTTATCGTCGAGCAGAACATTGATGACATTTTGCGGTTTCAGCGCACCTCGTTGGAGCAGGTGTTGCTGTTTACGCTGCTGAGCTTGTTGGCGATTTTTCTTGCTTTGATCGCCTTTGCCGGCCGGCTAGCCTGGCGGATTGGCAATCTGCGTCAGGAAGCCTCTTCCGCTATTGATGCACGGGGTCGCTTGCGCCGCGGGGGCTTACTCAATGAAATGAGTGCCGGTGACGAGATTGGCGACTTGGCCCGCAGCGTTTCCAATATGTTAGAGAAGCTCAAGCAGCACAACGGCTTTTTGGAAAACATGCCCCGGACCCTGCGGCATGAAATTAACAACCCTCTCAATACCCTGAGCACATCGCTACAAAATCTCGCTGAAGAACATCCGGACATCGATTCCAGTAAGTACCTAGAAAGTGCTAAGCGCGGCGTGCATCGCATCGGTTCCATTGTTCAGAACCTGGCCGATGCAGCGAATCTAGAAGAGGCGTTGGAATCTGAAGAACTGGAAGAAATCGATCTGAACGAGCTGGTCGCGAGCTATGTCGCTAACTGCGGATCCTCGTATACCAACGTGACGTTTCAATACAGCGGTAGTGATAGCCCGGCCCTCGCCCTAGTCTCTGATTTTCGCATCGAGCAGATGCTGGATAAGTTGGTGGACAACGCCGTGGACTTTCACCGAGGACAGACACCGATTAGCGTTCACTTGGAATGTTTTGGCGACATTGTTCAAGTCGCCGTAGCGAATCGTGGTCCGACCCTGCCCGAGTCAAAGCTCCAGTCCATTTTTGACTCCATGGTCAGCCATCGAGGGCCGGAAAACCGGCTGCACTTCGGCTTGGGTCTGCACGTGGTACGCATTATCGCGGAGCACCATGGCGGCACAGCCATGGCGGTCAACCTCGAGGACAGGAGCGGCGTAGCGCTGCTGATTCGCCTTCCTTTGTCGCGTACGGATGCTGAAAAAATGCCCGCACTCAAAGCCGAGCGCTAACCGGAGCGAAAAGCCAGCCCTTACGGTGCTCGGTAATAGGCGCTGTCCATGCTCAAGCCATCGCCTTCGGCAATCACTTGATTTTTCCGCAACAGATTTTCCATGGCCGCTAGCACGCTGCGGGCCGCTGCGGGATACATGAATTCCGGGGTATCGCTGTACATCAGTGGCACCATGTCGCGAATCTTGTGGGTGCCCTCATCCAGGCACTTAAGGATTTGCTCTTCACGTTCCAGCCGATGCGCAATGTAGGCCTTAACGTGGGCCTTAGGCTCAATGATGGATGGGCCATGAGTTGGCCAATAGATCTCGTCGTCACGCTCCAGCAACAGTTCTAGGCTTCGCATATACGCAGCCATGTCACCGTCTGGGGGTGAAATGATGCTGGTAGACCAGCCCATGACGTGGTCCCCGGTAAACAAGGCCTTTTGTTCTTGCAGTGCGAAACACAGATGGTTAGACGTGTGCCCAGGGGTGTAGACGCACTCAACGGTCCAATCACCGCCCCGGATAATGTCCCCGTGCTTGACCAGATGGTCTGGCGTGAAATCCATATCGCCACCCTCTTCTACTTGCACCCCCTGCTCCAGTTTGCCGGCACCGTGGGGTCCGTAGGCATAGGTGGGCGCACCGGTTTTGGCCTGCAACGGCCTACAACCTGGGGAATGATCCATGTGGGTATGGGTCACCAAAATATGGCTGACAGTCTCCCCTTCCAAGCCTGCCAAAATCGCATCGATATGGGCTTCATCATCTGGACCTGGATCAATGACCGCTACGTTTCCCGTGCCCAGAATGTAGGTCCCGGTGCCGTGGAACGTAAAGGGTCCTGGATTGTTGGCGATAACTCGTCGGATACCTGGGGCTATTTGGGTAACGCTGCCGTAGTCGAATTCAAGTTCACGGCGATAAGGGATCTGAACCATGTGACGTTCCTGGGTGGAGAAAAAATGCTGGTCAACATCTGTTACGCAGTGGCAACAGGCCGGGGAATATAGAATCCGCTTAAGGCAATTGCAATGGACCGGCCAAGTGGCCAGGTCCCGCTACCATTGTTGTAACAACGCCTGCCAGGCCTCTGTTTCAGGCTTTAAGGATAAGGCCTGCTGTAAATAGGCCTTGGCTGGCGCGATCATCCCAACGGCCTGAGCTTCTTTGGCGACCTCTGCTAAGCGTTCAGCGCATGCGGTTAGTCCGCTTTTTGCCACATCATTATTGGGATCCAGCTGTAGCACCTCGCGGAGCTTGCTTACCGTGTTTTCACCGGTAGGCGCCGTGATAAAGCCCTGAGCAAATAGCACGCTGGCTTGCTCTAAGGCGACGGCGATCTGGGTTCGGCGCGTGATTTGGGTATCAATCTGCTCGCGCATATTGGCTAGCGCAATGGCATCCAACCGCCGCTGCTCAGCCACTGCGAAAAGCCTTTCAGCCCCATCGATATCGTCGTGCCCCAGCAGGGTTTGAAGGTCCTGCATCACGGAATCTGTAATCTGGCGTAATCCTTGGGCAGCGGCTTCGTTGTTCGGGTCCGTGGCCAAAACCTGCAGGTACAGTTCTGCGGCATTGTCTGCTGCCGGTTCAATAGCTTTGCCGGATTGACGCAGTTTGGCAGCCCGGGCCACCAATTCCGCCATGGCGCTTTGTATGCTCGTGGCTTGGGAGATGAGCTCCCGGACTCGATCTAGCTCACGCAAATCTCTGCGGGCAGAACTGGCCTGCTGCAGGAACCGAATAGCTTCATCCACCTGCCGGTTTTCGGCGGCGTTGGCAGCAAGGGTTCCATAGTGCATGGCGATGTCCGTTAGCCCTTGTGTGGCCCCAACGTGATCCGGGGATATGCGCAGGATTTCTTCATAGGCCTGTACCGCCGCAGCTGCGCTGGCCTGATCCGACAAACCACTGCTACGCAGTAAGGATTGGGTACTGCTAAACAAACGCTCGGCGCGGTAGCGGTTTTGCAGCCTTAACAACAACACTGTTAGTTCAGGGTCGTTAGCGAAAAGGCCCAACGCCTCATTCAAGCGCACCTGAGCCCGTTCTAAATCGTTTTCGTTTAGCGCATTAGCAATGGACTGTTTCCAAGCGCTGGTTGCCGCGTTCAGCGCTTGGGCGGCTTGATCATATTCTGGGGCAATATCCAGCACTCGCTGATAGGCGGCAACAATAGCGCTCAAGCCTTGGTTGGGATCCGAGGCCAATGACTGGGCTTCACGCCAAGCCGCGGTTAATTCTGGGTTCTCGATGATGCCAATGTAAGCAGCGGCTTCTTCGACAATGGGCAACAATTCTTCTCGAAAGGTAAAAGCTCCGGCTAGCAAAGACCCGGTGAGCAGTAAGGACAACGAGCTCTGTAGCGCGATGCGCCGGCGTCGTTTACGCCGCAACCGGCGGTTTTGGCGTTCCAACTCCCCGGGCCGTAACCGCAGGTCCGCAAACAACGCTGAGAGTTCTTCCGCGGTTATCGCCCCGTCCCGGATGACCATGGCCCCAACCTCATCGTCCAGGCCTAACTCCCCCACCATGGCGAGCAAGGCTGCCTGGCTACACAGGCGTCTGCTGGGTTCCTTGGCCATCAAACCATCCACCATGGGCTGCAGGGCCTGAAGGTGCGTTGGCAGTTTCGGAACAGTGTCGTGTAAAGTAGCCTGCCTGATAGCTTCGGTAGTTTCTTCTGGATAGGGCAAGCGACCGCTAAGCAGTTCAAAGGCCATAACCCCCAGGCTGTAAAAATCACTAGCGCCATCAATGCTTACCGGGTCTTGCCCAGTCAGTGCACTGATGAGTTCCGGGCTGAGATAAGGCGCGTTTTCATTCAGATCCAGATGCGTCGGTAACCCACCGGTGACAAACCCGGATCCGAAGCTGACGATGACAGGCTGACCATTGCTGTTGCGCAACACATGTTCCGGGCGCAGGTTGGCCAGCACAAAACCTGAACGGTGGACGCTGTCGAGAGCATCCGCTAGCCGCAATATCAGTGCTAACAAAGCATTGACGCTCATGCCCTCTGCAAGCTGGGTACGTAACGCAACCTGACCGTAGTCAGCCATCAAAATATAAGCGCTTCGCCCTCCAGCGGATTCGTCAACGCCAGAGCCTAAAAACTGAGCAATGTAAGGGCTGGACACTTGCTGCAGTATCTGGGCTTCCAAGCTGTCCGGGCTAATGAACTTAAGCACCGCTTTCTCAGCGTTGTCTGAACGCCTAACCAATAACGTCCTTGGTGAACGAGAGTCACCAAGAACTCGCAAGACCTTAAAGCCATCGATTTCGGTGTTGAGCAAATCTGACCCTTGTTGCGACACGCCTTAACCCTCCCCCTGAGATAAGGCGGATTGACTCTGCAACTGCGGCGGTGTGAGTAGCTGCTCAATGGTGCCAGAAAATTTTCGGCCCAAAACCCAACGACCATCTGAGATCATACGATCGCCATTGCGGCTCACTGCAGTGCCGTCACCATGGGCCAGCCCGTTGATGCAGCCATGGGCTTGAATCATCCACAGCTGCGGTTCGTTCTCATCCTGGCATTGGGGATTGATGGCGACGGAAAATTGCTCCAGCAGGCGGCCATATTCCCTTTTCTGCAGCATCAAACCGCCGGAGGCCTGTCCCTGTACGCCCCACCCATTGGGCTTACCATTCAGGAATTGGCCGGACCAATAAGTTCCGTCCGCTTGCAGTAGGATGCCCCTGCCGGAACGCTGGTCAGCGTTAAAACCACCGACATAACGATCTCCGTTGGGCCAGGAATAGTTGCCCTCACCCTGCATGGTTCCTTCAACGAACTGGCCCTGATAGCTCTCGCCACTATGCCAGCGCATGAGCCCAAACCCTGATCGTTGGTTGCTGATGAAACCGCCTTGGTACACGTCACCGTTGGGCCAGCTCAGGGTGCCTTCACCCTCGCGCCTGCCCAAAGCAAATTCGCCCTGATAGCGTCGGCCGTCTGGCCAGGTGTAGGTTCCTTGACCGTGGGGCAAGGCATTGCGGAATTCGCCTTCATACCGGTCTCCTCCGGCCCATTGATAGATGCCAGGCCCATTCAATACACCGTCGCTGATCTCACCTTCGTAGCGATCGCCGTTAGCCAACGTAATCACCTCTGACACGGTGGCCACGGGAGTCATGAATAGCACCAGGCACAGCACCCATTCTGGTCGTTTTTGCATGTATCCAAACTCCGCTACACTGCCCCGAAGAAATTCCGTCCGTCACCCGGCCCTGCTGGAGAGCCCTATCTTATTCTCTATCATCTTGTTTCTCACGGTTGGTTTATTCAGCGGCTTTGTTGGTGGTTTGCTTGGCATTGGCGGCGGCATCATCATCGTGCCCGTGCTCTACTTGTTGTTCTCGTCTACGGGGCTTTACCCTCCGGACTCGGTGTTGTTGGTAGCAGTGGCCACCTCTTTGGCCTGCATTGTTTTCACTTCCGCGTCCGCTGCCTATGCCCAAGTAAAAGCCCAACGAGTGCTGTGGCCAGCGGTATGGCGATTACTGCCGTTTTTGTTGCTGGGCAGCGCCAGCGCGGGGTATGTGGCTCCCCTACTGCCAGTTGAGGCGCTGCGCATCGGCTTTGCTGTCTTCATCACGGTAGTGGCCTGCATCATGTTTTTCGACTGGAAGCCGAAACCCCACCGTACCCTGCCGGGTCCACTGGCGTCGGCCCCGATTGGATTGGTGGCCGGAGGTATCTCCGGTTTAGCCGGTATTGCTGGCGGCAACGTGGTTGTGCCTACCCTGATCTACTTTAACGTGCCGGCTCATAACGCCACGGCAACAGCCAGCACCCTCGGAGTACCCATTGCCGCCGTAGGCGCGTTGAGCTACATGCTGCTGGCGCCGGAAACCGGGACAGCGGGTTTAGCGGGCTATATCGACATCACTGCGTTTGTCTTCATCATCCTGGGTGCCGTGATTGCTGCACCCATGGGTGTCGCGTTTGCCCAGCGCTTGCCCGCCAGTCGTCTTAAACGCATTTTTGCCCTGATGTTGATACTGGTGGCTCTAAGGATGGCCCTGTAAGCAGCTCTCAGTGCAGCCGACGAATCTGAATGGCTTCAGTGGGTTGATCAGCTAGCACATCAGAAATCACGACCAGCTTGGCATCCAGTTCGATGCCCTCTTTTTTGCGCAGCACATCGAAGGCCCGTTGCAGTGTTTTTTCTGGATCACTGCTGAAGGCGATTCTGTGAGGATGGACTGAACGATTCAGGGCCAGCCTGCGACGGGTCTGGCTGTCATTGGTAAAGGCGAAAATCGGCACGTGGTGGGGCCGCGCGGCGGTGACATAGTCAGCGGTGATGCCCCGACGAGTGATGACGATCACACCCTCGGCTGCCACAGATTCTGCTAAAGCCACGGCATGAATGGCTACGTGCAATTTGTCGCTGTCTACCTCTAGGGCTTTTTCGTAGCCCAGCCCCGGGAATCGCTCGGTGCGCAGCGCAATTTTCGCTAGCTGCTCGACGCATCGTGACGGGTATCGACCCACACTGGTTTCCCCAGAGAGCATGACCGCGTCCACACCTTCGTAA
>JAYOSS010000076.1:0-11438 GCA_038139355.1 Gammaproteobacteria bacterium | reverse complement strand
ACGCTACTTGGCAGCAGCCTCTTCGGTAACCCGAGCAATGCTGGGCCGGGTGGCCAACATGGCCATCAGCTCGCTGATCTGGGGGTAGTCCGCCAGTAGTTTTGTGCCAAACATTTTTTCTGCGATGGCGGATGCTAGACCCATGCTGTAGTAGGTGTACAGGTCCGCCAAGGTGAAGCTCTCGCCCGCCGCATAGGGTTTGCAGACCATCAGCTGAGACACCGCTTTCATGCCTCGATCGACCTCTTTACGCGTGGTCTCGATTAGCTCGTCGCTGGCGGTGCCGCCAAACATGGCTGCTGGGAGCAGTCGTCGTGCGGCAAGCTCGACATCCAGTTTGATGTGCAAGGCCAGTTCTAGCGCTTTGGCGGCTTCCAGAGGGTCTGCGGGTAACAGCGAGGTTTCTGGACGTGCGCGCTCGAGATAACTGAGGATGGCCAAGGACTCAGAAATGTACTGACCGTCGACTTCGATGGACGGCATTTTGCCCATGGGACTGCGTGCTAGGTTGTCTTCCTTCTGGGTGGGCGGGGCTTTCACTTCCTCGAACTCCAGCCCCTTTTCGATCATGGCGGCCTTCACCAGGTTGTAGTAGTTGCTCATCCGCAGTCCGTAGAGCTTGATCATGCCGTTCTCCCCTTGTTGTTTTTGTATAAGAATTCCGCACCTAGTTTAGCGAACCTTCACGTGTTTTACGTTAGGGTGCGGGCATTTCTTGGGCTGGACAAAAGCACTATGACAACGGCCGATTCTGGGTCAGCCAGTGGCGAGCAGCAGGCGCTGAGCGCATTTCTACGCCAGCGGGACCGTTTGCTGGTGATCACCGGGGCAGGTATCAGTACCGACTCCGGTATCGGCGATTACCGCGATCGCGCTGGGCAATGGAAGCGTCCTCGGCCGGTGAGTCATCAAAATTTCATGACCAGTCATGAGTGGCGGCAGCGTTATTGGGCCCGTAGCCAGTTGGGTTATCCCGCATTTTTGCAGGCCCAACCCAACAGCGCTCACCATGCCCTGGTGCGACTGCAGCGGGCGGGAAAGATGACCGGCTTAGTTACCCAGAACGTGGATCGTCTGCATCAACGTGCCCAGCATCAAGGGGTGATTGATTTGCATGGCAGGCTGGATCAGGTGATCTGCATGAGCTGCGCCGTCATCAGCCCTCGGGATCGTGTCCAGCAGTGGCTCGAGGCCCACAATACCGAGCTGGCAAGCCAGGCTTTTGTTTTGGCGCCGGATGGCGACGCCGACGTGGAAATGGATTTCTCGCAGATTCACGTTCCCAGTTGTGAGGCCTGCGGGGGCATTCTGAAGCCGCACGTGGTGTTTTTTGGTGATAGCGTTCAACGCTCTCTGGTGGCCGAGATTATGGCCCAGGTAGAGGCCGCAGACGGCGTGCTGGTGGTGGGCTCGTCACTCATGGTTTTTTCCAGTTTTCGCTTTGTGCGACATGCCTATCAATGCGGTATTCCCATCGCCGCTTTGAACCGTGGCGCCACCCGGGCTGATGAACTGTTTGCCCTCAAAGTAGAGCAATCTAGCAACCTGCTGGCAGATTTGATCCCCGGGTAGCGAGGATTGGCACCAGCGGGTAGGATCCAAGTCCCTGAAAGGGAGAGGCGTGATATGGAACTGAAAAGACCCCAATTAGCTTTACGGCCCTGGTTGCTGGCAACGTTGGTACTGCCCATGACCCTGATTTGCCAGGCAGATAACTCGTCCGCCGAGTCAGAAAACGGCCACCACCGCGACTCAGGGCTGACCCAAGAGGTGGCGAGTCAAGAAGCCCTGACCCAAGCAGCCCGGGCAAAAGTCGCTGCAATCTTTTCCGACTCAGGTCCAGATATAGAGGGCCAGCGGTGTTTGCCGTCTCGGCGAATTCGCAGCGTAGACGTGCTCGATAGCCGCACCTTGGTCTTTGAGCTCACCCGAGACAACCACTATCTGGTGCGTTTAAAACACCGCTGCTTTGGATTGCGAAGGGATACACCCATCAGCTACGAGATACATGGTTCTCAATTTTGCAGCCTGGATGGATTCCGGGCTCTTGAAAGGTGGAGTTTGGATCAACTTGTGCCTGGGCCTAGGTGCAGCATTCCGACGTTTATTCCTGTGACGGAAGCTGAACTGGCCCTAGTAGAAGATCGGCTTGATGCCGACCGAGCAGCTCAGGCAGAGGCTCGCAAGGCAAAAAAGGCGGCTCGTAAAGCAGAAAGAGATGCGGCTCGGGCGCAACGCGAAGCAGCTTAAGGCGAAGCAGCTTAACCCGACCTATTGAGGAAACAGGCCTGACATGACTTTGCTGGCGGCGGGTGCCGCCTTGTCTGGCCGCGACTTAGCGGTCCAGCACCAGCTCCGCCAAGGTCTCCAGTTCTGCTGGGCTACGGGCAGAGACGTTCAGAGACGTCACCGGTGTTTCGTCCCAGGCTTGTAGCCGGTCGCGGATCTTGTCCACGGACCCCACCAAGGAAATTTCATCCGCAAGTTGGTCAGGTACCGCCATGGCCGCCTCGTCTTTTTTGCCCGCCAGATAAAGATCTTGAATCACCGCCGCTTCTGCTGCAAAGCCAAAGCGACTGATCAGCTCTTTGTGGAAGTTGCGATCTTTGGCACCCATGCCGCCGATATACAGCGCCAGCATATGTTTGACGGGGATCAGACCTTTTTCTTCGTCGTCGGTAATGTTGACCACAATGCCCTGCGTAATTTCAAAACCCGCCTTGGCGTTAGACAGGGAAGCGGAATAGACCTCTTGGCGAAAGGGTGAGTAGTACAAGGGCAGCCAGCCATCGGCAATTTCCGCTGCCAGAGCCACGTTTTTCGGCCCTTCGGCACCCATCATAATGGGCAGGTCTGCGCGCAGAGGGTGAACAATAGAGCGCAGCGGTTTGCCCAAGCCCCAACTGCCTTCTCCCGTATAGGGCAGCGGGTAGTGAGGCCCATCATTGGCCACGGGTTCTTCTCTGGCCAGCACCTGTTTGATGATGGAAATGTATTCCCGGGTGCGCGCCAAGGGCTTGGCGAAAGGCCCGCCATACCAGCCTTCGACCACCTGAGGGCCCGAGACTCCCAAACCTAAAATCATGCGTCCATTGGAAAGGTGATCCATGGTCAGCGCTGCCATGGCCATGGCTGTGGGGGTGCGGGCCGAGATTTGGCAAATGCCAGTGCCCAGACGAATTTTACTGGTTTGCGCGCCAATCCAGGCCAGCGGAGTAATGGCGTCACTACCATAGGCCTCGGCGGTCCACACAGAATCGTAGCCCAGTGCCTCTGCTTTTTGCGCCATGCCAATGTGATGAGTAGGCGGGGTAGAGCCCCAATAGCCCAAAGACAGTCCCAGTTTCATATCAGACATAGATCCTCCAGTAAAAAGTCTGCTGGCTCGGCAACGGTGTTGCTGACGCGCCTAACTGTCGTTGGCGTGACGTTCCGCCAGGGTCGCCAGATTGGCTTCGTGGTTGGCCTTGTCAATTCGATACCGAGTCAGCACAGCAATGGCTAACAGCACCAGCCCACAGTATAGGGGTAAAAAGAACGTGGCTAGGTCGAAGCGGATTTGCCAAGTCACTTGATCGAAGGAGTTGACGCCATCCAGTCCTACCAAGGACACAATGGTGCCCGCAAAAACGATGCCCCCAGCCGAGACAATTTTGTAGGCGAAGCTGCGAGCCGCGTAGAACAAGCCCTCTGAGCGCCGGGCGGTATTGACCTCACTTTCTTCCACCACGTCCGCCATCATGGAATCCATGAGCACTCCGCCGACGATCAGGCCAACCACCTCAACCACGATGAAACAGGTATAAAGGCCCAGGCTTAGCCAAGTACCAAAATCCGGCCAGTAGCCGGCCAACAGCAAAATATAGGGCACGGGATACAAAGCGATGCGGAACAACAGCGCTGCAATGGCGGTTCTTGGTTTGCCATGTTGGCTGGCGAGCATTGGGGTTACCCAGTAGGCCACCAGTGGTGCGATAAGGACGAAAACCCCGGTCACCGCAATTTGCGTGCCTGAAAAACCAAAAAAGTACACGGTGTTGTAGAGGTATAGGGCGGTGCCTAACCCCCCGGCAACGCCGACGATAAGACCGTAGCCAAAGAGAGCGGCAAAGTTACGGTTTTTGACGGACTGCAGGATTTGGCCGATCTCCTGAAAAATCTCCTTAAATTGAAAAGTCTCCGTTGGCTTTGGCAAAGCAGCCGCGACTTTTTGCGTACCCAGAGTGGACATAATGATGGTGATGGCGATGATGCCAGCTCCCACGGTGCCGTAAATCTCATAGCCGGTGTTCACGGTGACGCCATAGGCGCCCACCCAGAAGAAAAAATTCACTGTGTGAATGGTGTTGCCGCCGTACCAACCAAAGCCGTGGCGCAAGGCCAGCCAGCGGTTGCGCCGGTCATAGTCTTTTTCCAAATCCGGCAGCAGCGCCGTTGAGGGAACCTCAAACAGGGTGGTGCCGGTGCGGATAATCAGGGCGGTGATCAGCACATAGTAAAAACCGTTCTCTGACGTAATCTCGATAACGGGATTGAACAAGCAATAAAACGCTGGTGGCAGTAGCAAAAGGCTGGCGTACATAAACGGGTGACGGCGCCCGTAACGAGTTCGAGTTTTATCCGACCAGTGGCCGAGCAATAAATCGGATATGGAGTCCCAGACCAGCGCAATGGCCAGTGCGGTAGCCGCCATGTAGGCGGGCAGCCCTAACACTTGGTTGGCAAAAATCAGCAATAGGTAACTAAAGGCGTTGTCTTTAATGCCATAGGCCATGGAGGCAGAGCCGTAAAACCAGAAAATCGGTCGGCGCTCCAGTGGTCGGTGGTCTACTTGGGCGCGATCTTCGCATGTCTGGTCTGCTAATTCGGCCATCTCGGTCTCCCCACCTCAGCCCATTATAATCCGGTTTGAACCCGTACCTTTCGGCGGTGTTCGCCTCTGTGGATACCATAGGCTTCGGCCACACAATGCAAGCGTTTTTATTCTCGGCAGCAACTGGTCAGGAAGCGCAGGCCAGGGCGGTGGTTGTAAGTCATTGCCGGTTTCCGAAGCTGGCGCGTAGGCATGGGTTAGTGACTGAGCTATAGTGGGACGCTGTTGAAAACGCCGGAGTTTGCCGCCACGGGCTGAAAGCGATGACCATTGTGCAACACCCTCCCAGCAAACGCTCCAAGGGAGCAAACGGCTACAGCACCCAGCACGTATCAGAGCTGTTGGGGTTATCCGAGGCGCGTATTCGCGACTACGTGCGGCGTGATTTATTGAGCCCCCAGCGCAACGCCATGGGTCATTTTCGATTTTCCTTCCAAGATGTGGTTTTTCTGCGGGCAGCCAAGGGGCTGACCGATGCGGCCATCAGCGTGCGTCAAAGTAATCGTGCCCTTAGCAAACTCAAGTCGGATCTAACCCAACTGGACTCTTTGAGCGCCGTGCGGATATACGCCAACGGCAGCGTGGTTGAGGTGCAAGACGACGAAAAAGCTTGGGAAGTCGAAAGTGGTCAGTTGACCATGAATTTTTCCATCCAGAAGCTAGCCGAAAACGTAGCGGAGCTGGCCCGATCAGCGGCGGGTGGCGAAGAGAAAGCCCTGGCGGATCTGGACTCCGACGAATGGTACAACCTGGGTTTGGATTTAGAGGAAGTGGACCCAATGCAAGCCCCGGACGCGTACCGCGAGGCCATTAAGCTGGATCCGATGAACGCAGACGCTCATGTGAATCTTGGGCGTTTGTATCAGTTAAGCGGCGACTTGCGAGCTGCCAGACGTCACTACCAGTTGGCCTTGGCCTCGCGCCCGGATCATCAGTTGGCGAACTACAATCTGGGCACCATTTTTGATGAACAGGACGACTGTGAACGCGCAGCGTTGTATTACCGTAAAGCCAGCGCAATACCCGATGCCCACTATAATCTGGCGCGAATTCGGGAGTTAGAAGGGGATGAGCTCAATGCCCGACGACACCTGCGTATGTATCACCGCCTAGTGGACCAGGAAGGCTTTTAGCCGTCTTTTTTGCGAACGTAGAGCACCAGTTCGTGATCCACTAACTCGTAGCCGTGTTCCTCGGCGATTTCGTGCTGCAGAGCTTCGATACGCTCATTAACAAATTCCATGACCTTGCCGCTATCCACATCCACCATATGGTCGTGATGGCGTTCTGCCGCCAGTTCATACACCGAGTGGCCATCGTCGAAGTTATGCCGGTCCACCATGCCGGCGGCCTCAAACTGGGTGAGCACCCGATAAACCGTCGCCAGACCAACGGTGTCGTCGGAACTCAGCAGCTTTTTATATACATCTTCAGCACTCATATGGTGCGGATCAGCCTGTTCCAGCACCTCCAACACCTTCAGGCGTGGCAGGGTAACTTTCAGACCAGCTTTTTTGAGATCGGCTCCAGACACGGTGTATTCCGGGTTGTTGTTGGTGTAAACGATACGTGGACATCGTGGTTTTTGCCACCCGGGTGCAATCTAGGGGCAAGTTCAGCCCCAGTTGACGCCAAGATGGACGCAAGATGAACTCTACCGGCAAAAATGTGCGAAATTGTTGTACAGTTTCGATCCTCGAGAGGGCGTTGGTTTGGCCGGCGCCGATAACCCGGATGAGGAATTCGGGACACCACAAACCGGGAGGGAACACATGCAGAATTTAGACGGATTTCGCGATGAGGTCAGGGGCTGGCTGGAAGATAATTGCCCACCGTCCATGCGTACGCCAATGGATCCCGATGAATACCCCGGTGGCGGCCGTAATGCCAAGTACAGCAACCCAGAAACCCAGCTCTGGCTAGAGCGCTGCGTAGAGCGCGGCTTCACTGCGCCGATGTGGCCCAAGGAGTTTGGCGGCGCCGGCTTGAACAAAGATGAAAATCAGGTGCTGCGCAATGAAATGGGCCGCATCAATGCCCGGCCACCGTTGCTGGGCATGGGGCTGAGCATGATCGGGCCGGCTCTGTTGGAATACGGTACCGATGCCCAGAAGCAAGAGCATTTGCCGAAAATCGCCCGCGGCGACATCTGGTGGTGCCAGGGTTATAGCGAACCTGGATCCGGTTCAGATTTGGCCAGTTTACGCACCGCGGCGGTGGAGGATGGAGACGATTTCATCATTAACGGCCAAAAGATTTGGACCTCTGGCGCCAACCACGCGGACTGGATGTTCTGCTTGGTGCGTACCGATTTTGATGCGCCCAAGCATGAGGGCATCTCCTTTGTGTTGTTTGACATGACTACCCCTGGGGTCACGGTTAAGCCCATCAAATTGATCAGTGGTCTGTCGCCGTTCTGCGAGACGTTTTTGGACAACGTACGGGTGCCCAAGTCGAACCTCGTTTACGAACTGAACAAAGGCTGGACGGTAGGCAAGCGCTTGTTGCAGCACGAACGCTCCATGATCGGCGGTATTGGCGGCGGTCAAAAAACCACCTCACTAGAGGAATATGCGCTGCAATACGTCGGCGCTGACGAGTCTGGAAAGATCGCTGATGCTCAGTTGCGCGGTAAAATTCTGGCGCACCGCATGAACGATAAAGCCTTTGGCTTGACCACTCGCCGTAGCGTAGAGGAGTCAGCAACCGGTTCTGCACCGGGTGCCACCTCGTCCATGTTCAAGTACTACGGAACCGAGCAGAACATCGGCAAATACGACCTGCTGCTGTCCGTCATGGGTACCCAATCCGTCGGCTGGTCTGGTGACGGGTTTGATGATGACGAACTCAATACAACCCGAGCTTGGTTGCGCTCAAAAGCCAACAGCATTGAAGGCGGCACCTCCGAGGTACAGTTGAACATCATCGCCAAGCGCGTCTTGGGTTTGCCCGAATAGCATCCGGCCTAGGGCGGTCCTAGGGCCGCCCGCTAACTGCCCCGTCTTACCCGCTTACCCATAAAACTTGGGCACCCCTACCAACGGTCATCGGATTTCAGTGGCCTGAAAGCTGCTTTTCCATTTTTGTCTACTTTTGGATTTTGTGAACGGTCCAGCAAACTGCCGTTCATCTTCTTGTTGCTACCTTTTGTCGCTGTCGGGGCGTTAGCTCCCCGGTAATGCACTTAAATCTCTGGCGTCCGGTCTAGGCCCTGTCCGTTATTCAGGGTTTTGGCGCGCTACGCCAGGTATATGCGCTTTTGTGCTGGGCTTTGATAGCGGTTTCCCAGCGCAAGAGAAGGTACAAGCGATGATTTCAGGTGAAACACTCCACGGCACGGGCCAAGACGAAGAGATCGTTGTCGGAGACGAACGACCACAGGGTGCCCCGCCGAATTCTCCGTCCCAAGCAACCGGTTTGCTGATGTGTTTGCAGCGGCTGGCCCGACTACAGAGCACCCCCGTAGATGCTATTGATTTGCAAGAGGCTGTGGCCCGGCTAGGGAAGGGTGAACTGACCCCGCGAAAGTTGCGTAAAGGTATCCGGGTGCTAACCAATCGGCTTGGCAGCCCCAAGGCCGAATGGATCAAGCAACCTGAGCCTTCCAACATGCCTCTGCTGAGCTGGTCTGCAGAAGAAGGGTTCGGCGTGCTGCGGGGCCAAAATGGCGTGGGTCAGTGGGTAGTGGAAGTTGGGGTGCCGGACGAGCAGGTCTGGCTAGAGCGCGTTGTGGACTCTCTGGAAGGCTCATTGTACGCCAAGATTTCTTTGGCGAAGATCTTTCAAGCCAGTCAATCCCCGGTATACGAGCTAATTCGCACTGAGGTGTTCTCACACAAAAAAATCCTTACGGAAATTATTCTAGCGGGGTTCGTCATCAACACCGTCGCGTTAGCCACCTCGTTTTATACGATGCTGGTTTACGATCGGGTGGTGCCTACCGGCGCGCTGAGCACGCTTTGGGTGCTCACCATTGGCGTGGCCATATCCGTTTGTTATGAGTTGCTGACTAAGGTGGTGAGACATCGGCTTTACAACCGACTCATTAACGTGGTGGATCAGCGTCTTGCCCGCTCCACTTTTATGCAGTTTTTGTCCGTGCGGCTAGATCAACTGCCGTCCAGCGTGGGTTCCTTCGCTTCCCAGCTTCGCGGTTACGAAACGGTAAGAAATTTTCTCTCATCTGCAACCAGCCATGTTTTTGTCGATGCGCCGTTTGCTCTTCTTTACGCGGGGGTCATTGCTGCCATTGCCGGTCCTGTGGCCCTAGTCCCCATCAGCATGTTCGTGCTTTGTCTGATCATCGGACTCTCCTACAAAAAACGGGTAGAAGCGCTGACCAGCAGTGTGGATCGGTCTGTGAATTTGAAAACAGGTCTGTTGGTAGAGGCGGTGGAAGGCGCCGAAACCGTCAAGTCAGGTCAGGGCGGCTGGCGGCTGCTTTCCCGATGGATGCAGACTACCGACGATGCCAGAGTTCATGAGATGCAGCATCGTGATATCGCGGAGCAGTCTAAGCTACTGCTAGGAAGCCTGCAGCAAGTGTCCTTTGTGGGCATTATTTTCTTTGGGGCCCAGATGGCCTCGGCAGGTGAGTTGACGCTTGGTGCGTTGATTGCCTGTTCCATTTTGTCAGGTCGTATCCTTGCTCCGGTAATTATGGTTCCGGGCCTGCTCATTCAATGGGGCCAATCTAAGGCAGCGTTAAAGGGGCTTGATGCGCTATGGGCGCTGCAAAACGATCACGATGGGCAACAACCTATCGCGCCCGATCGTATTCAGGGCAATTTTGTGTTCGAAAATGTCGCCAGTTCGTATAACGACAATCTGGCCATTCAGGTGCCTGCTTTGACGGTTCGAGCGGGCGAAAAAGTGGGGATTTTAGGTCCGGTAGGCGCGGGCAAAACCACTTTGCTCAGGCTGTTGTCTGGTATGTACAAACCCCAGGAAGGACGGGTGTTATTGGACGGCATTGATCTGGGTCAATTGTCCAAGCCAGTGCTGGCAGAGAATGTGGGTTTTGTGCAGCAGGATGGGCGACTGTTTTCCGGCACCCTGCGTGAAAACCTAACCTTAGGGCTGCTGGACCCCGGTGACTCGGTATTACTGGATGTGGCAAAAACAACAGGATTGTTGCAGATGGTCATTACGCCCCATCCCAAGGGGCTGATGCAGGAGATCAACGAAGGCGGCACCGGCCTCTCTGGTGGTCAGCGACAGCTCGTTAACCTCACCAGAGCCTTTTTACGCAACCCCAAAATTTGGTTATTGGATGAGCCCACTGCCTCCATGGATCGCTCGTTGGAACAAACCATTATTCAAGCACTAAAAAATCGTCTAGGCCCTGAGCAGACCTTGTTCATGGTGACCCACAAACCCGACCTGCTGGAGTTGGTTGACCGCCTAATTGTGATCGCGGGCAAGAAAATCGTGGCTGATGGACCCAAGGCGGCGGTGTTGGCTCAACTGGCCGGCAGCTCGCCGGCACAAGCCCAGACGTCCCAAGGGCTGCAACGAAGCGCAAGTCATGCCGGCGATGCCCAGACCCAGGAGAACCCCAGTGAGTGAGCTTCAATCCTTGAGACAAATGCCGACTGGTTCTACCCAGTTAGTGCTGGCAGAACACGATATTTATACCGGTCAACACGACCTAGCCGAGCGTCCCTGGTGGTCGTCGATGACGATTTTCCTCACCCTTGGTTTGGTGACGTTTTTCCTCTGGGCCGCCTATTTCGAAATAGACCAATCCGTTAGAGCATCGGGCCAAATGGTTCCCACCGCCCGCAATCAAATTGTGCAAGTCGTGGACGGCGGCGTGTTGGCCAAATTGTTCATCGAAGAAGGGCAACAAGTGGATCAAGGTCAGCGCCTGGCGATTTTAGAAAAAGAACGGGCCGAGGCGTCGTTAGAGGAGGGGCGCGCCCGAGTTGCCGCCTTAAAAATTGCCTTGGTTAGGGCTCAAGCTGAAGCCCAGCAAACCACGCCGACCTATGAGGAGGCGGGCCAGCAATACCCAGCCTTCGTTTTGTCTCAGCAAAAGTTGTTTGAGCAAAAGCGTCGAGCCCACAGTGAGAAGTTAGAACTGCTGGAGTCCAATTTAGACCTCGCCCGGGAACAATTGAAAATCAACGAAGATCTCTTCGCCAATCGCGATGTCAGTATCCTGGATGTGATGGATTCCAAGGCCCGCGTGGCTGAGGCTCAAAACAAGGTTCTGGATGCCCAGAACCAATTTTTGCGCGAAGCGTTAGAAGAGAGCGCTAAGCTGGAAACGGATCTGGCCATGGCCCAGCAGCAGGCCAAGGAGCTACACGACGTATTCTCCCATACGGATGTTCGAGCCCCGGTGGCGGGCATCGTTAAGTACCTAAAAATGAGCACGCTTGGGGGCGTTATGCGGCCTGGGGACGAACTGATGCAAATTTCGCCGACAGAAAGCGAGTTGGTGGTTGAAGTGCGTGTTCTGCCCATGGATGTGGGGCAACTGGAGTTAGGCTTGCCGGTAGATATCAGCCTCGATGCCTTCGACTCCACCATCTACGGCAAGCTTAGCGGTGAGCTGATC
>JAYOSS010000075.1:0-11575 GCA_038139355.1 Gammaproteobacteria bacterium | reverse complement strand
GGGCGGGTACCGGCCTTTCTGGTGGCGCTCGTCCCCACGCCCAGGGTGTGGTGCTTGGGCTGTCGAAGATGGCGGCTATTGAAGAAATTGACGTCGACAATCGGGTGGCCCGAGTGCAGCCCGGGGTGCGTAACTTGGCCATCAGTCAGGCAGCCCAAGAATATGGGCTGTACTACGCCCCAGACCCGTCATCCCAAATTGCCTGCAGTATCGGTGGCAACGTGGCGGAGAATGCAGGCGGAGTGCACTGTCTGAAGTACGGTCTGACCGTGAACAATGTGCTGGGTGTTCGAGTGGTGCTGGCCGATGGCGAAATTGTTGAGCTTGGCGGCGCCCTTTACGACAACCCCGGTCCAGATTTGCTGGCTCTGCTGTGTGGCTCGGAAGGCATGCTGGGTATCGTCACCCAAGTAACCGTAGCGTTGTTACCCACCCCAGAAACCAAAGCGGTGCTCTTGGCAGGCTTTGCAAAGGTCGTAGATGCGGGCAATGCGGTGGCGGACATCATCGGGTCCGGCATCATCCCAGCGGGAATGGAGATGATGGATAAGTTGGCAGTGCAGGCTGCCGAGGCCTTTGCCAAGGCCGGTTATCCTCTGGAAGCAGAAGCTATTTTGATTATTGAGCTAGACGGCGCAGAAGCTGAGTTAGCCTCTTTGACGGATCAGGTAAAAGCACTACTTCAGCGTAACGGCGCTTATCAAATCGATGAGGCGCACGATGCTTCCACCCAAGCTAGGCTGTGGAAAGGGCGCAAGGCCGCTTTTCCGGCGGTGGGACGGTTGTCGCCAGACTATCTGTGCATGGACGGCACCATTCCGCGCAAGGCATTGCCTGCGGTGCTCACAGAAATCGACACCATTTCGCAACGCTTTGGCTTGGCGGTGGCCAATGTCTTTCACGCCGCGGATGGGAATCTGCATCCACTGGTGCTGTTTGATGCCAACGAGCCTGGGCAAACCGATAAGGCGATGGCCATGGGCGCGAAAATCCTTGAGGCCTGCGTGGCTGCAGGCGGCACCATTACCGGTGAACATGGGGTTGGGGTGGAGAAGCTGGACACCATGTGCGTGCAGTTCACCAGTGCCGAGTTAGAACAGTTTTTCCGCCTGAAAGCAGCCATGGATCCACAGGACATACTCAATCCCGGCAAAGGCATCCCGACCCTGACTCGATGCGGGGAGCTGGGTGGCATGCATGTGCACAACGGTCGCTTGCCGTTTCCGGATCTGGAACGTTTTTAATGTTTGGGGATGCCGCTACTCGGCTCATGGATCAAATTCGCTCTGCAGCTGCGGACAAGCAACGGCTGCTGATCCAGGGACACAGCAGCAAGCGCAGCTGGATGGCGCCTGCTCGGGGCGACGATGTGCTGGATCTGACAGCGCATCAGGGCATTTTGCAGTATCAACCCGAAGAGCTGGTTCTCACGGCACGAGCAGGCACCCCCATTATCGAAATCGAACAAACCCTAGCGGCCCAGCGGCAAATGCTGGCGAGTGAACCACCCTGTTTGGCTGGCAATCCTGCCCGGTCCGGCACCTTGGGCGGTGCCGTGGCCAGCGGCCTTAGCGGTCCCGGTCGCCCTTGGCTAGGCGCAGTGCGTGACGGTGTGCTGGGGGTTGAGCTGATCAATGGCAAGGGCGAGTACCTGCGCTTTGGTGGTCAAGTGATGAAGAACGTTGCTGGCTATGACGTATCGCGGCTGCAGGCCGGTGCCTGGGGATGCCTGGGGGTCATGTCCGTCATCAGCATGCGCGTGCAACCCTGGCCCGAAACCCAATGCACTCTCAGCGCCGCCATGACCGCGCAAGCAGCCACGGCCCTGTGCGCCGAGTTAGGTCGTCGCAATCTGCCAATTACCGGTAGTTGTTGGTACTTGGGGGTTTTGTACCTACGGTTGGCTGGCAACGACAGCGGCGTGGCTGCCGGCATAGCGGCGCTAGCGGCCATGGGATTGGCGAGAACAGAAGCCGTGCCCTCGCTTTGGCAGCAGCTTAAAAATCACGAACATCGATTTTTCTATCACAACGAGAATCCTCATGGGGATGCCGGGGAGGAGGAAAGTCGATCCGGCGACGCGGATGCAACCCGAGGAGCCACACTGTGGCGGGTGATAACGCCGCCAGCGGCGCCACAACCGGAATTTCTCGCCAATCCGGATCAGGATTTGCTCATGCTTTGGGGCGGCGGCTTGCGCTGGCTTTATCACCATGATGCCCAAGCGGTAAAACACTACAGCCAGCAAGTGGGCGGCTGGTGTTGGGCCTTAGGGGACTCGATACCCGTTGATCCTGTATCCAAGCGGATCATGGATCAGCTGGGGTTGGCCTTCGATCCCGATGGTGTCTTTGCCCACCCACTGGATTTAGGTTCCACGGCAACCCCAGCCCAGGGTGGGAGGGGTTAACGGTGCAAACTCAACTGCCAGCAGAGTACATCGCCACCGACCGTGGTCGACGGGCTAATGAGATCCTGCGTAGCTGCGTGCATTGTGGATTTTGCAACGCCACCTGTCCCACCTATCAGCTTTCTGGGGATGAATTGGATGGTCCCCGCGGGCGTATTTATCTGATTAAAGAATTCTTGGAAGGCGCGCAAAGCCCGGCGCGTGTTACCGAGCACTTGGATCGTTGCCTGACGTGTCGCGCCTGCGAAACCACCTGTCCCTCGGGTGTTGCTTACGGTGAATTGGCTGAAATCGCCCGGGCAGAGATTGGTCCTCAGCGTGCAGGGATGCTGGGTGTTCTGCGTCGATTCCTGCAATGGCTGGTGCCTAACCCAAGGCGATTGCGGCTGCTGTCCCGGCTCGGCAAATACGCCAGATTCGCGCTGCCAAGGCATTTGGCGGCTCAGGTACCCGATCAAGTTACCCAGGCGCTAGTGGCCAATACCCAAGGTTCGCGTCAAGTTTTGCTGCTCCAGGGCTGCGCCCAGCAAGTCACCACGGGTGGTGTGAACCAAGCGTTGCAGGACTTGTTGCAGACACGGGGCATTGGGGTCATGACGTCGCCCATGGAAGGCTGCTGCGGTTCGTTGGACCTGCACCTAGGTGACGAAGACAAAACCCTGACGGCCGCACGCAATAATGTGGACGCTCTTTACCCGCTGCTTGGCAGCTTAGATGCCATCGTGTCTACGGCATCTGGCTGTGGGGTAACCGTCAAAGACTACGGGCGCCTGCTCGCTGCAGAACCAGATTACGCAGAGCGCGCAGCAAAAGTTGCCGCGGCTACCTTAGATGTCAGTGAATACTTGAGTCGCAAACTGCCTGAAACAGCCCCGCCCCTGAAAGCCATTTATCCGGGGATGCGAGTCGCCTGGCATGCGCCGTGTAGTTTGCAGCACGGGCAGCAAAGCGAGGGTGTGGTGGAATCGCTTTTGACCAGTGCCGGCTATGCGTTGGTGCCGGTTCAGGATGCACATCTTTGCTGCGGGTCTGCGGGCACGTATTCGGTGCTGCAACCGGTTTGGGCTGAGCAACTGCGCGAGAACAAGCTCCGGGCGCTGCAACGGGAAGAGCCGGATATGATTGCTACCGCGAATGTGGGGTGCCAAACCCATTTGGCCATGGGGGCGAATATCCCAGTTGTGCACTGGATTGAGCTCGTCAGTTAACCTAGTCTAAGACCTATCCAACCGGGGGGAAGGACATGGTTTTAGAGGAAGAGGGCAGTTCCGCCCGTGATTACGGTTTTTTGATGTTCCTGACATTGCTCAATGTCATGAACTTCGTCGATCGCCAGCTGTTGGCGAGCTTCGCCAACTGGATCGTGCCAGACCTAGGCTTAAGCAATACCCAGTTCGGTTTGTTAACGGGTCTGATCTTCATTTTCTTCTACTCTGTGGCTGGAGTCTTTATGGGCGTGTTGGCCGACCGAGTTAATCGAACTCGGCTGATCGCTGCGGGCTTGGCCCTTTGGAGTGCGTTGACTGCGTTATCGGGTATGGCCAAGGGCTTTGTCAGTCTGGCGATTCCGAGACTTTTCATCGGTGTGGGTGAATCCATCATGACACCCACCGCCATGTCGCTGCTGGCGGATCGTTTTCCGTCCTCCCGCCTGGGTTTTGCGTCCGGCGTTTATTACATGGGCGTACCCATTGGTGTCGCTGCCAGCCTTTTTGTTGTGGCTTATTTAGAGCCGCTGTTGGGTTGGCGAGGCTGTTTTTATGCCCTGGGCGCGTTGGGTCTGGTGTTGGCGCTGGTGATGTTCTTTATGAAGGAAACCCCGCGGCGTCATGAAGTCGAGGCTCAGGCTCGGCAGCAAGAAACGGTTCAGCGCCCATCGGTGCGGGAAATGCTATCCATTCTGGTGCGGGCCTTTAAAAATTCCCCCGCGCTGTTGATGACGGTGCTGGGCGGGGTGGCGTTTCACTTTATTTTGGGCGCCGCTACGTTTGAACAACTGTGGTTTGTTCAGGAGCGGGGGTTTGATCGAACCGAAATTGCCGAACTCAGTGGCTGGTTAGCCTTTGCTGGCGGCATTGCGGGGAACCTGTTTGGCGGTGTTGGCGGCGATGCGTTTTTGCGCAAAACCGGCATGGGGCGGCCGATGTTTTTGTTCTGGATCATGCTCGTGTTGACGCCTATCTCGCTTTACTACCGGATCGCTGATCCCACTTCCATGTTCTTTTTGTTTGGCATCTTTATCGGTTATTTCCAGTTGGGCTGTTTTTATGGCCCGACCTTCGCAACGGTGCAGGAACTGGTGCCGCCGCAAATTCGCGGCACGGTGGTGGCTTTTTACATCCTGTCGCTGAACTTCTTCGGTCTTGGGCTGGGTGTGACCGGCGGCGGCATTGTTGTGGATTGGATGATTGGTCAAGGCATTGCCGAGCCTTACACCATGACGCTGCTGGCGTTTACCGCGCTGTCGCTGATTGCCATCCCGCTGTTTTTCTTCGCAGGCAGGCGTTTTGAGCGCGACCGAGAGGCGCTCTATGCCAGCGTGACGTAGATACCCAGCCCAAACAAAAACAAACACATTAGATTAATTGGTAAGGAGACCGCCTTGTCTGAGCAGCCTATGGCCAATGAGCCTAACCACGAGTCGGAGTTAACGGACAAAAAGCAGGCCCGTGTTGACGCGCTCATGCAGACGTCTTGGTATCGCTGGTATGCCCTAGCGATCTTGGTCTTAGTTTTCTGTTCCAGTCATGTGGACCGGCAAATCATGGGCATTTTGCTTGAGCCCATCAAACTGGAGCTGGGCGCCAGTGACACCCAGATGGGATTTTTGATCGGCCTAACCTTTGCCCTTTTTTACGCCACCCTGGGCATGCCGATTGCCATGCTGGCGGACCGTACGAATCGCCGTAACATCATCGCCTTAGCCACCACCATTTGGTCTGGCATGACCGTGGTGTGCGCCTTTGTGGGCAGTTATGCCCAACTGGCCATGGCGAGAATTGGCGTCGGTATTGGTGAGGCGGGCTCCAGTCCTCCATCTCACTCCATGATTTCTGACCTGTTCCCGCAGCATCAACGGGCCACCGCTATGGGTATTTTTGCCATGGGTATCAATCTGGGTTTGCTGATTGCTTATCTAGGTGGTGGTTGGATGAGTGAACATTGGGGTTGGCGCACCACCTTTATCGTGGTGGGTTTGCCGGGTATTTTGATTGCCCTGCTGGTGAGGTTTACGCTGATTGAGCCGCCCCGGGGCGCGTCGGAAGCAGCCAAGCAGGATCGAGCCCAAGCCCCGGGTCTGGGCGAGGTTTGGAAAACCATGCTGCAAACCCCAGCGACCCGACATGTGGTGTTTGGTTCTGCGCTGGCGGGTTTTGTTGGTTACGGCATGACCCTTTGGCTGCCTGCATTTTTTGTTCGTTCCCACGGCCTCAGCCAAACCGAAACCGGTTTTACCTTGGCCTTAATGTCCGGCATCGTCGGCGGGATTGGCACCTTTACTGCGGGTCGTATGGCCGACTATTTAGCCATGCGTGATCCGCGCTGGCTGGCCTGGGTTGTGGCTTTAGGCAAGGGCGGGCTGGTGCCGTTTTTGGTGCTGTTCTTCTGGCTGACGGATTTCACCTCAGCATTGTTGGTGTACATCATCCCGGCGTTCTTCGCAGGATTTTACCTAGCCCCAACCTTTGCCATGGTGCAGCAGCTGGTGCCGGTGCAGATGCGCTCTGTGGCGGCGGCTATTTGTTTGTTCCTGTTGAACATCATTGGCATGGGTCTGGGCCCCCAGGGTGTGGGTATTCTCAGCGATGTTTTCTCTGAGCAGTATGGCGTGGAGTCGCTGCGCTACTCGCTCATGGTCTTCAGTCTGGTGAACTTATGGTGTGCCTGGCACTACTTTCAGGCCGCTAAAACCCTGCAAAGAGACACCCAGCGGGTAGCTGAAATGTCCGGGGCAGAGCAAGCCAGCGCCTAGCGACTGGCCACACTCTCGATATTGGTTACCGCAACCCGCACCTGTCCGGCACCTGCCTGTATTCGGGTGCCGACCCGGGTAGTTCGGTTGGCGGGCAAGGTTGGGACCCGCTGAGTAAAACTGCGCTGCCTGCCTTGTGCGTCCACAACGCTGATGTCTAGGTTCACCCCAGCCAGCCCGCGTGGGCTTTTGTTGGTGGCCTCAACCAGCACGGTGCCATCGCTGTCTATACCCCAACGCAGATCGATCAAACTCTGAGGCTGCTGCTTGCTGCGCAGGGAAACCAAAGAGGTCATGGCCGCTTGGCCAGTTGCACCGCTGTCGCTGGCGGCTTTGGCATAGAGCTGCTCTGCCTCGGTCAGATTGCCCTCTCGCTCTGCTATAGCCCCTAACGCTTGATAGGCCTGGGCGGTCTCTAACAGCTGCAGACTGCGGTTGAGGTGACGTTTGGCTTTAACGATGCGTCCGCGTTCCTCGCTGATCACGCCGCTGCGTAGCAGTGGGTAAAAGAAGTTGGGGTTTAACTCGATGGCGGTATCAAAGGCCCGGTCTGCAGCCGCCAAAGCGTTTTCACTGGCTTCGATATCTCCAAGTAGCGTGTAGAAGTGGCCTTCCTTAGGCTCCAGCTCAATAGCCTCGTTAACCAAGCGTCGCGCGGCTTTGCTGCGATTATCCGCCAGTGCTTTTCTGGCTTCGCCGTAGGCGTCGTAGGCAGGCTTTGTTTGGTTGAGGCGTGACATCATCTGCTGATAACGCGCTCGTCCTTGAATTCCGCCAGCAGGCAATGTTTTGGCGTGGGCGCGATTCGTATCCACCCGTTCTTGGGAGGGCGGGTGGCTGGCAAACAGTCCTTCGAGAAAATTCGGTTGTCGATTATCTTTTAACTTCACGAAGGTTTGCTGCAGATCCACGGCGCCCTGGGGGTCGTAGCCCGCTCGGCTCATGTAGTTCATGCCGTATACATCGGATTCGCGCTCATCGTCTCTGCCGTACTTTGAGTTCACCAGCGCCGCTCCAGCACCGGCTCCCAAGACAGCAATGTCGCCATAGTCGCTGCCAGCGGTGGCAACGCCGGTGGCCAAGACCGCTACCTGAAGTAAGGAGCCGCGCTGAAAAGACTGGGCGCCGTGTTTGGCGGCTGCGTGCACAACCTCGTGGCTAAGCACCGCTGCCAGTTCTGCTTCGCTATTCAATTCGGTTAGGAGCCCGCGGTTAATGGCAATTTTGCCTCCGGGCATGGCCCAAGCGTTAGGGGTGGAATCGTTAATGACCGCGAACTCGTAGGGTAACTGACGATCACTGACAGCCGCGATTTTGTTCCCCACTTCCTGTACGTAGGCCTGTACGGCCGGGTCTGCAACGTAGTCACCGCCCTGGCTTTGGCGAGCAGGTACATAGTGCTTGGCGCCGGTGTTTAGCTCCCAGCTTTCGGACACCAGGCTGAGCTCGCTTTTGCCCGTAACCGGATTGGTGGCACAGCCGGTTATGGCGCTAGCGGCAAACAGAACAAGCCACAGGCACTGGCGGCGGAGTCTGGTCGCTGGCCAGTTGCCGTGGTTATGTTGGCTTCGGCTGGGTAATGCATAGAGGTGGGTTTGCATGGTTATTCTCCGGTGGCTGGCTAGGGATGGTTATCCCCTAGCGCGGCCGTAGCGTCGTTGAATTTGCTGGGCGTCGGCGGATTTGCCTTGGGCCTGGTAAACATCTGCTAACTGCAGCCAAGCAGCAGCAGACTTGTTGCGGTCGCTACCGGCCAGGGCTATGGCCTTGCGCGCGTGCTGAAACGCGGTGAGGTCGTCGCCTTGAATCAAGTGGGCTTTGCTTAATTTGATCCACAGCAGGGCCTCTCGGGGTTCGATTCGAATGGCCCGTTCCAGCAGCACGATGGCGGTATCGGTTTGCTGCTCGGCGATGGCCGTATCTGCCCGAGCCAGCAAGGTTTGTGCAGCGCTGTTGGTGGGTGGCTTGATGAGGGTTGCGGCGGGTTCTGTGGATTCGCCGGTTTGTGGGGCAGATGGTCGCGGGGTTGTATCGCCGCCAGACTCTCTCTCGGTTACCGGTACATTGCCGCTACTGACACAGGCGGTCAGGATCCCCGTGAGGGCAAAAAGGTAGATGCCCCGGAGTAACTTTGTGTTGTGAATCGTGTCTTTAAACCGATCTTTAACCGTGTTTTTGCGAATCATTGGCACCTCAAACGCTGTTGCCTCAGTGAGTCAGATGAGGCCGTATCCCTGCATGAAATCCGCTGGACCGACCTAGCCAAGGGATGCAGATTTAGCGGCTAAAGATTGATCGCAATCGGTCACCAAAGCTGGTTTTGATCTTGCACCCGGGCTTGATGCCTAGAGTATCCGGGCGGGCTATGGGTAGTACAACCACATCGGCGCACATTTGCGTAGCCTGTAGTCCGGTGTCGTATTCAATTGCGATCAAGTTCTCATTCGGGGCAATAACCAGAGGATTTGCGCCCTCTGCTCGCATCATGGCGTTCCAGATTCGCATGGCGCCAGAAGTACCGGTCAAGCCAGTGGGTTTGTTGTCGTCCCGACCCACCCACACCACCGACAGCTGGCTGGCGTCGAAGCCCGCAAACCAGCTGTCGCGGTTGTCGTTAGAAGTGCCGGTTTTGCCTGCTACGCCCTGCTGAGCGTAGGGTGATGTGCGCCCTGTGCCTCGTTGCATAACGATTTCCAGCCCTCGAGTCAGGCTTTGCGCCACGTCTGGTTCGATGGTCTGTTCCAGCTCAAAGGGGTGATGAGACAGGGCGTTGCCTCGTTCGTCCAGAACCGCGATGACGCTCTTGGGCGGCACCCGAAAGCCGCCGCTGGCAAAGTTGCCATACAGTTCTGACAGTCGCAGTGGCGACATGGGTTCAGCGCCGAGGAAAAATGAGGGGTAGCGGTTGACCGGCGTGTAGTCCAGCAAATCCGTAAAACGCCTTTGTACCGTATTCAGCCCTAAGCGGTTACCCAAGTCGACGATGGCAAGATTCAGCGATAGGGCTAAGGCTTTGATCATGGGCAGTTCGCCCCGGGTCTTGCCGTCGTAGTTGCGCGGGCTCCAGGGTTCACCATTGGCTGGGGTAATGGTGATGTTTTTGTCCTCAAGGGTGCTTGACCATTCGAAACCGTTTTCCAGGGCCGTGAGCACAATCAAGGGTTTGATGACTGAGCCCACAGGGCGCTTGGCGTTAATGGCCCGATTGAAACCGTCCACCCGCCCGCGCCGACCTCCGACCAAGGCGAGCACTTCACCGGTCTGGGTATCGGTGACGATGGTCGATGCTTGCAGTTCGCCTTCACTCAGCCGACGCTCTTTTTCAATGGCAGCCAGGGTTGAGGTCACCGCTTGCTGGGCGTTTTCCTGGGTGCGTGGGCGCAGGGTGGTGAAAATTCTCAGGCCTCGAGAGCGTAGGTCGCTGGCGGAGTATCGCTGGCTGAGTTCCATGCGCACCAGGTCCATGAAAGCGGGGTAATAAGCGCCACCGCTGTTAGGGCTGTCCACCACGCCGAGGGGCTGGCTTTTGGCATGCGTGTGGGTATTCGCCGAAATTAAGCCGTCCTGTAAAAACG
Source organism: Gammaproteobacteria bacterium (assembly GCA_038139355.1). Lineage (GTDB taxonomy): Bacteria > Pseudomonadota > Gammaproteobacteria > Pseudomonadales > Azotimanducaceae > UBA4421. The sequence goes on along the minus strand of JAYOSS010000075.1, from coordinate 1,617 downwards.
TGTCCAGGATGCGATCCCGCCGCCCAAGGGTGCGTTGGGGATAGCGAAACGGATTGTAGTAAGACGGGCCTCGAATGATGCTGATGAGGGTTGCGATCTGGTCTGGGGGCAGCTCGTTCAATGGTTTGTTGAAATAAAATTGGGCTCCTAGGCCAAAGCCGTGAATGGCCCGGGCGCCGTTTTGCCCCAAAAATATCTCGTTGATGTAGGACGTGAGCAGATCTTCCTTGGAAAAACGCAGTTCCAAGATAACGGCCATGGCCAACTCCCGGAGTTTGCGTTGAATGGTGCGCTCGTTGGTCAAGAAATAGCTTTTGACCAGCTGCTGAGTCAGGGTGCTTCCGCCTTGTTGCAACTCGCCGCTGCGAAAATTGACCAAGGCGGCCCGGGCAATACCGCTTAGGCTAAAGCCCTTGTGCTCGTCAAAATTCCTGTCCTCCACAGCTTTTAGGCCTGCAGCCAGCAGTGCAGGCACTTGCTCTGGCGTCAGTATGACCCTGTCCTCGCCATGGGAGGGGAAGAAGCTGCCAATAACCGCAGGCTCTAAGCGCACTAGATCCAACGGATTGCCCTGGGTGCTCATGCGCTGTATGCGATTGCCCACAAACATCAGCTGCACGCGCATGGCTGGGCGTGTGGCCTCCATAAAAGCGAAGCCTCGCAGGTGTACGTTCACGCCTCCGGGTATGGGTTGATAGGCCCCCGGAGCCTTGAGATCAGCGCTTTGTCGATAGCCCAGACGTCGCAGCTCGGCCTGGAGCTGAGCGTTGGTCAGCTTTTTACCGGGATATAACTCTAAGGGTTGGGCATAGACCTGGGCGGGCACCGACCAGCGGCGCCCCTCGAAGGTTTTGCTGATGTGTCGATCCAGATAGTAGACATAGCCAGTGGCAATCAGCAGTCCAACCAGAGAGGTCCACATCACAACTTTCAGCAGGGCCACAAATAACCATCGACGCAGCCGGGCGACTCGAGATTGGGGTTGCGCGGGCTTTTTGCCCTTCGGCTTCTTAGGTTGTTTAGGTTTGGTCTTTTTTTGCATAACCGGTGTGTTGGGCGACGGTAGGCGCAGATTGGCGAATTTCCGCAGACGGCGTCAATGAAAATCCACACTAGTCTAGGGTCGCGTGAGTGGCCATTGAGCATATGAGTGCGACGCAGCTTGTTAAGAGCCGGCCGTTGCCCATGTCGGGCTAGACACCATTGCTTGCCGGGCCTATGGTGTGCGGGCCTAAGGGGAGGCTGACGCCTGAGATAGCACGATATTGCTAGACCCTTCGAACCTGATCCGGCTAATACCGGCGTAGGAATAGGAGCGCACATCCGGTACAAACCGGATCGGGTCCCACCGGATCCCGCCACTCACCTTGGGCACCGATAATCGTTGGAGCCCCAAATGTTCAGTTTTTATGCCCGTTTTTTGCTGTTAGGCCGATCGTTTTGGCATTTTTGCCGCTGGTGCGGTATTGCCAGTGCAGTGTCATTGAGTGGAGTGGTCATAGCCGCACCCATGGAAGAGGTGGTGGTCACCGCTGAATTCAGACCTATCACCTCGACAGAACTGCCTGGCAGTGTCTCAGTGCTGGATCCCCAGGCTAACGGCGACATGGTCAATCA
>JAYOSS010000074.1:1112-3724 GCA_038139355.1 Gammaproteobacteria bacterium | reverse complement strand
GCTGACGCGTAGGTGACCACTCTTAGCGCTTCTTCCGCGTGCAAATTTTCAATCAGTTGCCCTTGCAGCTCCGCAACGCCCTTACCCTCAGCCAAGGCCTGACGCCAAGCCTCAAGCACTGCTTCGGCATGAGCAACTTCGTCGGCGGAAAAACCGAACACCTCATTCGCGACAGAGATTTGATCCGGGTGGATCAGTGTCTTGCCATCAAATCCCATGGCTCGGGCTGATTCACACACCCGACGCAAATCCGGCAGGTTGCGAAAATCCAGATGCACCCCATCGAAAATTTCTTTGCGCAAATGACGAGCGACTAACACGCAGCGCTGCAGAGCAAAGCTCAAGTTGTCTCGAGATGGCGTATGGGCGGCGCGCAGCTCTTTCACCAAGTCGCTGGTGCCCAGCACCAAGGCAGCGACCTGATCGTCGCCGGCAAAATGCTCCAGCTGCAGCACCGCCGTTGGGGTTTCAATCATCAGCCAGATGGGCAAGGCCGAGTCGCACTGATTTAGCAGAGCTTTGATGGCAAACACTTGCGCCGGGTTCTCAATTTTTGGGAATAAAAGTCCGCCCAGTGCTTGATCGGCAAAAGCTCGCAGGTCGTCTTCACCCCATGGGGTATCAAGTCCATTGCAGCGCACCACCAATTCTCGGTGCCCGTAGTGATGATTGTTCAGCGCCCAAAGCACCTGGGCGCGGGCGGTTTCTTTGGCATCCGGAGCTACCGCGTCTTCCAGATCAAAGATCACGGTATCGCAATCCAATGACTGAGCCTTTTCCAACGCCCGGGCGTTGGCGCCGGGCATATACAGCAGCGAACGGCGTGGAATAACAGCAGTAGAAGCCGACATAGAAGCACTCCTTGGAGAACAGTTGGGTAATACACAAAGTCTGTTACCACCACCGATGTGAAGCATAAACGTCGGCGGCAAAGACTGCAGTGCTGGGGCGCTGGGACAAAGCGAAAATTTGCTTTCCTGACTGCGGGCTAAAGTGCCACCCTTAGGTTCAATTTGCATTAGCATTTGCACTTCATCGACGGGTAGGAAAACAAACATGCAGCAACCATTCAATCTCAGCGATCACGTGATCGCCATTACTGGCGCCTCTTCGGGGTTTGGCCATCACTTCGCAGGCGTGCTGGCGGGAGCAGGCGCCAAGGTCATCTTGGGTGCTCGTCGCACGGACAAGTTGGCGGAACGAGTGGAAGAAATTCAAGCGGCAGGTGGCGAAGCCATGGCCGTGGCCCTAGACGTGCGCGAAAAAGACAGCATTGCTGGTTTTCTCGACACCGCCTATGAGCATTACGGGCGATTGGATTGCGTAATCAACAACGCCGGCGTGGAAGCCGGCGCCAAGACCTATCACACCATTGACGAGGACGATTGGGACTTCGTGTTGGACACCAACCTGAAATCAGCCTGGCTGGTTTCTAAGCTCTATACCGATCGGGTGGTTGAGCATAAACAGGATGGTGGCAACATCATCATGATCTCCAGCATCACCGACTCTCGCACCATTAAGGGCCAGTTTCCTTATGCGGTTTCAAAGGGCGGCATGACCCGAATGACTGAAGTCATGTCGTTGGAAGCGGCTAAGTACAACATCCGTGTCAACGCCCTAGCGCCGGGTTACTTTTTAACCGACGTCAGCCGAATCCTGCTGGAATCACCCATGAGCGAGGATTTCGTCAAAGGCATCCCCATGCGCCGGGTGGGCGAATTCCCGGACCTTGATGGGCCATTGTTACTGCTGGCCAGCGATGCATCTCGCTATATGACCGGCTCCATCCTCGTGGTGGACGGCGGCCATATCTGCGCTTCGCTTTAACCACCGAAGACAGGAGGCCCCATGAGCGATATCCGTCCCTATACCATAACCGTCAGCGAAGAGGCGGTCAGTGACCTCAAACAACGTCTACGCCAAACGCGCTGGCCTGACAAAGAAACCACCGAGGACTGGAATCAGGGCGTACCCCTGAGCTACGTCAAAGACCTGGTGAGCTATTGGGCTGAGGAATACGACCATCAGCGTCTGGCTGCAGAACTAAATGCTTGGCCAAATTTTCAAACCACGCTGATGGATCTGGACATTCATTTTCTCCACGTGCGCTCCAGCAACGCAAACGCCCGGCCTCTGCTACTTACCCACGGCTGGCCTGGCTCCATTGTGGAATTTCTCAAGGTCATTGGCCCGTTGACGGAGCCACAGGACCATGGCGGTGCGCCGGAGGATGCGTTTCATCTGGTGATTCCGTCCCTGCCCGGCTTCGGTTTTTCGGGCAAACCCGAGACCACAGGCTGGGGGGTGGAAAAAACCGCCGATGCATGGGCCGCCCTGATGGCGCGCCTTGGCTATGACAAATACTTTGCACAGGGTGGAGATTGGGGCGCCATCGTAACCTCACACATCGGGCGCAGAGATCCAGAGCACTGTCTCGGCATCCACATCAACATGGTGGTGGTACCGCCAGATGCAAACGCAACGGATCTGACGGAAATCGAACGCTCAGCCTTGGCCGGCTGGCAGTTCTATCAGGAATGGGATTCTGGTTATTCAAAGCAGCAATCCACGCGACCCCAAACCCTCGGCTACGCCTTGGTGGACAGTCC
>JAYOSS010000074.1:0-1102 GCA_038139355.1 Gammaproteobacteria bacterium | reverse complement strand
CTGCGCGTATTTATTGGGAGAGCTTTGGTGCAGCGGCCGCCAACGCGCTACCGGTAGAAGTGCCCATGGGCGCTTCGATCTTTCCGAAAGAGATCTTTCGCACCAGTCAGCGCTTTGCCAGCGCCGTTTATAAAAACATCGTGTTCTGGCGAGACAAGGACCTTGGCGGTCACTTCGCTGCTTTTGAACAGCCGCAAATTTACGTCGGCGAAGTTCGGGATTGTTTTGCGGTGATGCCCCAGCCCTAGCCAGTCATCGGTGCTGCATGCAGCGCTTCACCGTCGATGGTGATGCGATGCATCTCGCGCCGACTGCCCTGATAGTCGTTGACCGCCCAATGCCAGGTAGCGCGGTTATCCCAAAACGCCAGCGCGCCGTTGCTCCACTGGTAGCGAATGGTGTGCTCGGCCCGACCAATATGCTGATACAAATAGTTCAGTAGTGGCGCGGATTCGGTTTCGGTCCACCCTTCAAAGCGCAAGGTAAATCCGGGATTCACATAGAGCGCGGGTTTGCCAGACAGTGGATGTTCCACCACCACAGGGTGCACAGCATCCAAATTTGCCGCCTGAGTGTTGCCCAAACGACCCTTCATGATGTCCATATAAGCAGATTGTTCCCCAAAGACGTGGCGAGCCGAATGCACCGCTCGCAGGGAACGCAGGGTCTGCTGCATACCCTCAGACAAGGTCGCAAACGCTCGCGTACAGGATGCAAACAGCGTGTCCCCGCCCACTGGGGGAACCTCTCGAGCCAACAGCATGGACCCCAAGGCAGGAATTTGATCGTAGGAGTGATCCGTGTGCCAATAGCCGCCAATGTTGGCTTGCTGCTCGGGTTCTTTAACCACCTGAGCAATGGCCGGATGGCCATCCACGTGGGCAAAAAAACGGTTTACGTTGATCTCTCCCCAGCGTTCAGCAAAAGCTAAGTGCGCCTCTGGCGGCAAATCCTGTTGCTCAAAGAACAACACCTCATAATCGGCAAAGGCCTGCTTAAGTTGGGCTAACTGCTCAGGCGTTACTTGGCAAAGATCCACCCCTTCAACCTTGGCGCCCAACGCTCCCATGCTGGTTATCGTTAGTTGTTCACTCATCGGATT
>JAYOSS010000073.1:3465-11639 GCA_038139355.1 Gammaproteobacteria bacterium | reverse complement strand
CGATATGTATGCTGCCCAATTGAAAGGGTCCCTTGCGCCAGGGGTGCAGTTCTCGCAGGCCACTCTCTAGTTGCGTCATAGCGGAGTCGCTGGCGTCACGGAACGAGCAGGTAACCGCTGGGGTATCTAAGCGAATGTCGTTTGTTTCTAGGGCAGGCAAATTCTCGATGGCCTGCTGCCACCGGGCAAAGTCGCCATGGTGTTGACTGCTGTAGCGCCCGAGTGCGGTTTCCCTAGGCCAGTCGGTGATCCAATCCGGCCAGGGCTCAGTCATGGGCGGCCAAGACCTGAGTAGGAGAGGCCGCAAAAGACACCCAGTTCATGCAGTGAAACCACTGAACGATGTCGGTAAAACCCGCTGCTTGCAGACGTTGAAGATGAGTTTGCGGGCTCTCAACCCGCATGACATTTTCTAGGGCCTGGCGTTTTTGGCTTACCTCTAGGTCGCTGTAACCGTTGGCTCTTTTCCAGGCGAGATGGGTGGCTTCATAGAATTCGTGTCGCTGGGGCGATTCATCCCGGACTTTCTCTGACAAAATCAATAGGCCTTCAGGGTGCATGCGTGCGGCAATGTCGCGCAGTAAATCCGCGCGCTGCTCCGGCGGCAGAAACTGCAGCACAAAATTCAGCATCACCACGTTGGCGCCGCTGATATCGGTAGTGATTAAGTCGGCGCAGCGAAATTCGATACGTGAATCCTGAATATGCTGCTTGGCCTTATCGATCATGGCCTGAGAACTGTCCACGCCGACAACGCGGACGCTTGGACTCGGGCAGTAGGCCAACAGGGCTAACGAGCTGGCGCCGAGGGAGCAACCTAGGTCAAAAGCAACGCCTTCGTTGCCTAGGTGTCGAGCTGCAATCAGCCCACCCATGGGAATGACCAGCTCATAGCCTGGGACCGAGCGTCGTATCATGTCCGGAAAGACGTTGACCACATCGGCATTGAACGCAAAGTCCACAATATGATCTTGGGGTTGGGCAAAAACTTGATCGCGCATAGTTCTTCTAATAGTTCTTCTATTGGGTTGGCTCAAAGATGGGCGCTGTTTTAACACAAAAGGCCTGTATCACCGCCAACATTAGCGGGGTGCTTCAGGTGGATGAAGGATTGCTCCCAGCTTCGATCAGCTCGATCAGAATGCGCGGCGACGATCCGACGTGGCTGCAAGCCTAGGCGAAGTCGCTTAGGCAGTGGCCTCCAGCGGCGGCATTGGGCAGTCAAGGGTAGTGGCAATGCCTTTAACGAGGGCAAATTCGTTGTCTCGAAGCAGGCCATCAGCGGCAACCGCTGCCCCACAGGCATCAAGCAGTTGGGCTTTCAGTTCGGCGTTGAGGTGCCGAAGTTTGTCCAAAGCCTGATTCAGCGCCTGGTAGTCAAAATACTCGATGGGCAATTGGCGCTGATTGTCGCCCCAGATCGCAATCCCCGCCTGAAATGCTTGCTGGCGTTGGGCCTGATCCGTGCTACTGGTCGCTGCCAGCAGCGATAGCACCACAGTGACCTCTTTTCGGACTTTTGCGGGCCTGGCGATGTGTCCGCTATTGCGAAAGGGTCCAACGAAATGTGCGTAGAGCTCTTGGGTGATAATGCGATGGATTACCCATTCCAACATATCCACGCTGCCGTCCGCCACGATGAGCTGGCCGATCAAGTCGTAAAAACGCTGATATTGGGCGCGGGACATGGCTTTTAGGGTAGGCATGGCTTGATCCAGATAGAGCAATTTTTGCCGCTGACTTTGTTTTTGGATGCACTCGTAAACCTTGGGGATCAGCGCTGGAACGCCAGGCTCCGCCATGCGGTTGATCAGCGCCAGTTGCTCGCTGCGAGTGCTTTCATCGGCGCTTAGAAGCATGGCGTACACCATGGCCCGCGCTTCAAAGGTGTCGTGGCTGGCATGGCTTAGCACCGGCTCAGCACTCTCAAGCATGCGTTGTGCCTCGGGTAAGTTAGCGCTGCCACAGTGCTGGCTTACCCGATCGGTCTGACCAGTAAAACCCGACATGTTTGCGGCCATGGCGGCGCCCTGGTCGTGGCTCTCAGTGGTCTGCTGAGAGTCGCTAGGTTGCCACTGGGGATCAAGGGCCTTGATGCGAGCCTCTAATGGCGGGTGGGTAGCCATCATGCTGCTAAAGGATCGTATGGCCCCAAAGAACAAATGGCTGTTTTCATCGGCTTGTGGAGAATCCAGCTGGGAACCGGCGCTGTGGTTGCGGATTTTTTTCAAGGCGTTGGCGATACCTTGATTGGATCGGGTGAATTGCACCGCGCTGGCGTCAGCTAGGTATTCCCTCTGACGGCTGACCGCTGCCTTGATGAGCTGCCCAAAAAATGTGCCGCCATAGCCGATCACCAACAAGGCCAGTCCCAGGGCAATTAGACCCCCACGCTCGCGGGAGCGGCTGAACATAGAGCCCCGCATCAACGCGCCGCCAATGATGCCCAGAATTAAAATGCCGTTGAGCAACGCAATGATGCGCAGGTTAATACGCATGTCGCCATTGAGAATGTGGCTGAACTCGTGGGCCACCACCCCCTGTAGCTCATGACGATTCAATAAATCGATGGTTCCTTGGTTGATGCCGATCACCGCATCGTGAATACCAAAACCCGCAGCGAAGGCATTGATGGATGACTCGCGGATCAAGTACACCGGCGGGACCGGTACCCCAGCGGCGATGGCCATTTCTTCCACCACGTTGAGTAGTTGGCGCTGAGTCGGGTCTGCCGTGTTTTGATGAATGAGCACGCCACCAAGGGATTCGGCCACGGCCTTACCGCCGCCTTGCAGGGCCAAATACTTGAAGCCGCTGGCCACGGCAATGAGCCCAATGACCCCCAGGCTGGTGTACAGCCAAAGATCTTGAGGCGCGTCGCTGATGCGCTGGGCAAGCGTAGCGCCGGGATAGCTGTCGACGAAAAACAGTAGCACCAGCAGGTTGGTCAACACCACCAATGACAGCACCGCACCGATGAACAGTAAGCTCAACAGCCGGGTGTTGTGGCGAGCCTTACTTTGGGCCTGAAAAAAGTTCACGGATTAGAACGAAACTTTCGGCGCGGCCTGTATCTCTTTGGCATCCTCAAATTCCAGCAGTGCGGCGTCGCTGGCAAAGCCGAACATGCCCGCGAAGATCACCGGCGGGAACGAGCTTCGATAGGTATTAAATTCCGTGACCTGATCGTTGAAGGCCTGGCGGGCAAAAGCCACTTTGTTTTCGGTACTGGTGAGTTCTTCGGACAGCTGGGCCATGTTGGCGCTGGCTTTGAGGTCTGGATAGGCCTCCATAGTGACATTGAAGCGGCTCATGGCGCCGCCCAGTACGCCTTCAGCGCCTGCCAAGGCCTGAATCGCTTGCGGATCACCAGGGTTGCCTGCCGCTGCCGCCAGTCCAGCCACCGCATCGTTACGGGCGCTAATAACGGCTTCCAGGGTTTCACGCTCGTGGCTCATATAGGCTTTTGCGGTTTCCACCAGATTCGGTATCAGGTCGTACCGGCGTTTAAGCTGTATTTCAATTTGCGAAAAGCCATTTTCGTGCCGATTTTTCAGCTCTACTAACTGGTTGTAGATACGCACCACCCAAAAGGCCAGCAACGCAACCACAATCAATACGATGATCATTTCCATAAAACCTCCTTCGCTTGAAGCCGGATGTCTAACAATCGATATCATGCGTCGTTGAGGGATGAAAGTAAAAAATGCTGGGGCTTGAAGCCAATTCACGGCATATCGAAATTCTCATGGGTTAGCTATAGTCCAAAAAACTCAGCAGCAGGACAGAAGATGAGTGAACGGGTAGCGGCCTTCGATGAAACAAATTTTCGCCAAACCATGGGTAGTTTCGCGACCGGGGTGGTGGTGGTTACTGGTCTGCTAGAGGATCAGCCCCAGGGCTTCGCCGCCCAGTCCTTTGTCTCGCTGTCTTTGGATCCGCCGCTGGTGGCTTTCAGTCCGGCCAAGTCTTCGTCCAGTTGGCCAAAAATTCGTCAAAGCGGTCATTTTGGCATCAACATGTTGAGTCAGGATCAACAAGCCATCTGCTCTGACATGGCTCAATCAGGGGTCGATAAATTTGCCAATGTGCAGTGGCAGTCCGGGGTTACGGGTGCACCGATGCTCGAGGACGTTTTGGCCTTTGTCGAATGCACCATTGACGCTGAGCACGACGCTGGCGATCACACCATTGTGGTTGGCCGAGTGGTGGACTTTCAGCGTGTCAACGAAGAAGCAGCGCCATTGCTGTATTTCAAGAGTCTGTTCGGGTCTTTCAAGTCCTGAAGAATCATTAACGCTCCGGGGGGATCATGAAGCTACACAGTCGAGTTTGTGAAATTTTAGAAATTGACCGGCCCATCGTGCTGGCAGGTATGGGCGGCGCCAGCGGCCCAGCCTTGGCGGCGGCGGTGTCTAACGCCGGTGGCCTAGGCGTGTTGGGCGCCGCGGGTTGCGGCCCTAGACAGCTGCGGGAGTGGATTCGTCAAACCCGAGAAATGACGGATAAGCCCTTCGGCGTAGATACCCTGCTGCCCGCATCGGTACGTCGAGCCAATTACGAGGACAGTGATGGACCGACTCCCGCTGACTTGCTGCCCGAGCGCCAAGCGTTCGCCAAAGCCTTTATGGAGCGGGAAGGGCTGGAAGCCCCAGAACAAAGTGGACGGGCTCGGGGTCCAGACGACGATGAACCGGCCCTGTTCACTAAAGAGTTTTTTGAGGCCCAGATGGAAGTGGTGATTCAGGAGCGGGTGCCGGTTTACGCCTCGGGTCTGGGCAACCCAGGACCTTGGATGGATGCGCTGCGGGCCAACGGCACCAAGGTTATGGCGGTGGTGGGCGCCGTGCGTCACGCCATTCAGGTGAAGTCTTCCGGGCTGGATATCATTGTTGCCCAGGGCCACGACGGCGGTGGGCACAACTCACCGGTGGGTACTATGGCGCTCATTCCCCAGGTAGTGGATGCCGTTGGTGACACCCCGGTGTTGGGCGCTGGCGGGATTTCCGATGGTCGCGGTGTTGCTGCGGCTTTGATGCTGGGTGCTGAAGGTGTCTGGGTGGGGTCTGCTTTCTTAGCTTCCGAAGAAGCCAACATTTTTGATTTTCAGAAGCAGGCCATTGTGGACGCCACAGAAGAGGGCACTTCGGTCTCTCGCACAGTTACCGGTAAGCCGGCGCGTATTATTCGCTCTAAGTGGACCGAGCACTGGGTTAGAGAAGATGTTGAACCGCTGCCCATGCCCTATCAGGGCATGATCTCAGGTCCGGTTATGGCTGCCGCCAACCGTGATGGACGTGGCGATATCAACCCGGGGTTTGCGGGTCAGGGTATTGGCATGATCAAGGCGGTACGACCGGCCAAAGAGATTTTCGATGAGTTGGTGTATGGCGCTGAGCAGGCCCTGACGGGAACCACCAATTTGTTGCAGTAGTCCGCGGACAGATTTGTAAGACTGAGATCGGTTACCGGGTCGCGAGCGCGACCCGAATCCGACCCAATGCGGACCCAATGCGGACAAAGTGTGAGGCGCTAGGCGCTAGGCGAAAGTGCTTCCAGGCACTCCCAGTGCAGTTCACCGATCTTACCGTTGGGATTGATGGGCTGGATGCAGACATGGTCCGCCCCGGCGTCCATATGCTCGGCAATGCGAGCTTTCAACGCGTCCACGTCGCCCCAAGCAAAGGTTTCGTCGATAAAGCGATCGCTTAGGTTGTCGATATCGTCCTCGCTTAATCCCATCCGCAGCCAGTTGTTGCGGTAGTTCGGTAAGCGGTTATAGATCGAGGCAACCGGCCGAGCCAGGTCCCGAGCCTTTTGCGGATCCGTTTCGAGGATGACTTTTTGCTCTACACACAGCAGCGGTCCTTCGCCCAGGATTTCCCTGGCCATTTTGGTGTGGGATGGGCCAGTAAAGTACGGGTGCGCCCCTTGGGTGTGGGTCTTCGCCAGCTCAATCATCTTGGGACCCAACGCGGCAATCAAGGTCAGAGGGTCTGAGTCTGCTTGCACGGCTCGGTAGGGGGCGGTACCCATCTGCTCCAGATAGTTACGCATGGTGGTTACCGGGGGGCCGTACTCCAGCTTGCGAACGCCCTCTACCAACGGTTTGTGGGAGACGCCGATGGCCATCATAAAACGGTCATCTGACTGCTCGGCTAGGGTGTACTGCAGAGCGCGACTGACCGTGGGTTCGCGGTGATAAATGTTGGCAATGCCCGTGGCGAGTTTGAGCTTCGTGGTGTTAGCTAGCAGCCAAGAGGCGAGCACGAAAGGGTTTTTGCCCACGGTTTCTGGCAGCCATAACGTGTCGTACCCCAGCGCTTCCAGGCGCTTTGCTGACTCAGCTGCCGCGGCAGAACTGACATCATCAAAAAAATACCAGACACCTAATTTACCTACGTCCATCTCGCTCTCCATTGATCAATTGGGGCGACAGGGTAGCGCGTCTGAATTGCCATGCCAAAAAAAGTGATGACTTTCGTGAGACCGCTTATCTTCGCTATGGGTACGGGTTGCAAAGGCGTTAAACTGCCGGGCTGGCTCACAGCCCGCGATGGGCCAGACGTCGCTTGCCGGAAAGGTAAGCCGCATCGACGCATTGATGACGACACTCAATAACCACCCAGTACAGGCGCGAACTTTCAGTGACTGACCCCGGCCAGGCAGATATCAAGGCATCGGATCCAGCGAATCAACCGCCCATGGACGCCCAGATACGTCAGTCATTGGACGAGGCCGCCCAACGCCCCTCTATTTGGCAGCTCGCTCTGCCCAGTATTCTTGGCAATCTCAGTTACACCATTGTTGGTATGGTGCAGACCAAGTTTGTGGGAGAACTGGGTCCCCAAGCGCTTGCGGCGGTGGGTGCGGGTCAGCGAGTGATGTTTGCCATGCTGGCGGTATTGATGGCGGTCAGCGCCGGTACCACCGCCTTGGTGGCCCGAGCATGGGGGGCTGGTGATTACGAGGAAGCCAGTCGCGTGACCATGGCGTCCTTAGTTTTGGGTGCAGCACTGGCTACCGTCGTGGCCATATTGGGATTTTTTTTCGCAGGTTATCTGGCGGGTGTCTTTGGTCTGGATAAAGAAACCCTAGTCATGGCTACCGAGAACATTCGTTGGCTGTCGTTTTTCAATATCGCTTTCGCCGGCATGTTGATTCTCAGCGCGGCACTGCGCGCCTCTGGCGATGCTTGGTCGCCGCTGTGGATTGCGGCGGGCGTGAATGTACTGAACTTGCCGCTGCTTTACGCGTTTATCTTTGGTCGCTGGGGCATGCCAGAAATGGGTGTTGCCGGAGCCGCTGTGGCGGCAGGTATCGCTTTCTCTTTGGGTACGCTCATATTGCTGACCTTGTGGGTGCATCAAAAGTTTCGCGTTCGGCATGTCAGTAGCGGCTGGTGGCGTCGCCAACGTCTGCGTCAGCTAGTGAATATCGGTTACCCGGCGGCTCTAGAACAGGGGGTATTCCAGCTTGGGTTTTTTATCTTCCTCATCGTTATCGGTAACAACTACGGAACACCGGCTTTTGCCGCTTACAACATTGGCGTGAACATTTTGGCGGTGTGCATGACGGTGGGATTTGGCTTCTCTATTGCGGGTTCTACATTGGTGGGTCAGAACTTGGGCGCCAAGGATTTTGCTGGAGCTGCGCGCAGTGGCTGGCGCTCTATGTGGATGGCCATCGCTTCCATGGGGGTGATTGGCTTGACGGTGATGTATTTTGCCCAGGCGTTAGCCGAGTACTTTATTGGCTCAGGTGCCCAGACCATCGCTTATACGGTTCAGTTCATCTACATCCTTGGCGCGATGATGCCGCTATTGGCGGTTGAGTTTGCCATCGGTGGTGCGCTGCGAGGGGCCGGCGATACGCGCTTTCCGTTAATCACCACCATATTAGGGTTGTTAGTCATGCGCTGCGGTCTCGCGGCCTTGGCAGCATACTTCGTCCTGCCAGTGATATGGGTATACGCGGCGCTGATTGGCGACTACGTGTTGAAGGGCGTTATGCTGATTTGGCGCTTTCGCCAAGGGCGCTGGAAAACTCTTATTCCCGACAATCCCGGCTATTGAGTTGGCTGACCCTGTCCCTGCCGAATTTGGGTGGAGGAGGCATCGTTGCGATAAACAGACTCGGGTACCCCTTGGCATAACTCCCGCAACGGCTTAGGC
>JAYOSS010000073.1:0-3455 GCA_038139355.1 Gammaproteobacteria bacterium | reverse complement strand
CGTCAAATCCTCGAGGCCGACAAATTGTTCACCGTCCAGTCGCCCCAGAACCAAAAAGTCGATGTCCAGATCGCGCAAGCGATGGATGGCCTGATCTCTGACCTGCTCGCTGTCGCCATAAAAGCGCGGCTGTCCAATACGAACCAAGGTGTCGGTGCCCAAGACGAAGGTAGCGCCGGGGAACAGTTCGGCTTTCGCAGCAAAGTTGGCTTGGTTAGTGAGCCAGACGTGGTGGTTTTGCATCAGCGTCAGTCGATCTTGCACCGACAGATAGTCTAGATCCGGCTTATCCGCATTGCGTAGCGTCAGTTCGAAAGCGCCGACTTTGCCACAGATATCCTGGGCCACTTGCAGCATTTGGTAGTGCCCTTCATGGACCGGGTTGAAGGATCCGGGCAGGATCAAATCACCCGGGTGATCGCCAGTACACCAGCGATAGGGAGCATCATTTAACAAGCCATGCCATGCCGGGTCGGGACGACAAACTGTCATGCCTGGGCCTGACCAAGGCTGCTCCAGTAGGGTGCTGGCTAGGCTTTCCACGAGTCGGCTGCACAGCTCGGCTTCTTGTTCATGACGCTGCTGAGTGGCGTTCAGTTCTAGGTAAAAATCCCAGCTTGCCGTGGCGGTTTGGACGGCCCAATGCGCCCGGGTTTGGCCTCGTTTGCTGCGGTCAGTAACCAGGCTTGCGCTACAGCCCAGACCAAAGCATGAGGCATCGGTTAAGGCCCTAGCACGTTGATAGGCGGCCATGGCCAAGGCTCGGGCTGTGGCAGCAGAGGCGGCTTGTTCGGGCTTTTGCCCCAGCAGCTGATCTAACGCGGCGCTGGCATAGGGCACGGTAGCTTCCAGCACCGTACGCGACGCACCTGAAATGCCCAGCAAGTGGCTAAGCAGGGTAACGCCGCCCCCAGTAACGTGAAAAACACCTTGCCAGGGCGAGTCATGCAACTGCTGGATAACCGCTGCTGACACGTTGTTAATCCGATTGCTGCAAGAACGTTTTGACCCGAGCAACGAAGCCGTCTAACTGGTCATGGTGCACCCAGTGACCCGCGTCGGCGAAGGCCTCTACTTCCAGCGGGCAAGTGAAATTGCTGGCGCGGCCATCCGCAACGGGGTCCGATGCCCAGGATTCCAAGCCTCGAACCAACAGCGTAGGGCAGGTGATTTGGCCGTACAGTTTCGCCATATCGCTGAAAGGAACACCGATGGGCGAGAAATTTCGAACGTAATTGTCGAATTTCCAGCTAAAGGTGCCGTCCTCGTTTTGATTGCTGCCGTGGATGGTCAGATGACGGGCCTGCGATTCCGACAGGTGCGGGTTTTCCGTTTGCATGCGTTGGAAGGCTTCTTCCAGTGTCGGGTAGCGCTTGACCAATCTGCCGGATGAGTCGCGTATGCCATCCATCCATTCGTGCAGTCGCTCGCCCATGGTTTGCTGCATTCGCTTCTCGATCATTGATGGTGGAGGTCCCATACCCTCAATGGCCACTAGCTTGTTGACTTTGTCCGGGTTTAAAGCGGTATACAGCAGAGAGATAGAGCCGCCCAAGGAGTGGCCAATAATCGTTACCGGAGACATTTGTTTTTGGTGCAGCAGCTGGGCGATGTCATACACGTAATCGATCTGGTTGTAGCTGCCACCCACCATCCACTGGCTGTCCCCGTGGCCGCGAAGATCTGGGGCAATGATGTGATAGTCGTGACGAAAGTGCTCAGCCACCCAGTCCCAGTTCCGGCAATGATCGCGACCACCGTGAATTAAAATCATGGGTGGCGCGTCCGGATTGCCCCAGTCGGTGTAGTGCAGTCGCAGACGCTGAGAAAAATAGGTGTGCGAGGTAGGTCCAAGAGTCACGGTCATATTTGGGTCCTGAATAACGTCGTTAGAGTGAGTGGAGTGCCAGTCCGGCGGCTGTGCACCAAGTATAAATGACTGGGACGGCTTTGCCCCGACCGTTTACGATCTTTGCGAAAGCTCGGCTTCAGCGCTGGCCTGAGCGCTAGCTCGGGCACTGGTATTGCGGGCAATGGCGGCCTCGATGACGAATCCCAAAATCAGGATGAACGTGGCACTGATGTGGTTCAGCAGATCCAAGATGAAAAACAGATGACCGCAGGCGTAAATACCGAGTACCCGCAGAATGCTGCCGTAGGCCATGCCGGCGGTGCGGCGCATCATCATCAGATAGCCGTGAAAGTAGTTGCGATAAATGATGATGGCAGGCATCAAACACATGATCAGGGTGGCGTCCGTAGCGATCTCGATTAGGTCTTGAGGTAAGCCCATCAGCGTTCCCCATACCCACTGGTGTAGGGGAGTCAGAGCAAACAGCAGCATGATGGCAGTAATGCCAACGCAAATAATCGACATGAATCGACGCTTGCTGGCCAGATCGTCGAAGCCAAAGCTGATGAAAAAGTGGCGGAACTGATTCGCCGCCTGCTGAAAAATCATGCTGAAGTCAAAAGCCACTCGCAACGCCGCTATGCTGGCGATGCCCTCTGGGGTCCGTGCGACGAAGGCGAACAAAATAGGTCGACTGAGGGCAAACATCACGCCGGTGGTTGAAACCGGAATGAAAAAGCCCAGTAGTTCTCGGTAGGTGACGTTCTCGTGTTCCGGTTGTTGGGGCGGTTGATACAGTCTATGCCGGGCCCACAGCAGGAGGGTAAGCATGGTAACAACGCCCAGCGCTTCGGATCCTACGACCACATAGGCGGGTTTCAGTCCTAGCGCCAGCCCCGTCAACAGGGCAACCACCACCACGCCCAAGTAGATGAAGTTAATGATGGTTATCCAGCCCGTCAGCTTAGCTTGGACCAGCAGCCCGGAATAAAAGTGACGCTGACCGTTCAGCAGTATCAGGGGGCATAGCAACACCAAATATTCGCTAACCCGCAGGGTCAGGGCGGCGTCAATGCTGAATATGGCTGAAATCAACTGCTGTCCCATGGGTGTGCCAGCAATCACCCCAAGAGGCAGCATGATCAACAGGCTGGCCAGCACCACAAAGCGCCAAGATCGGCTCATGGCTTGGCGGCTGCGGGCGTAGACATTGGCGAGCTGGGCGATGAACTGCAGGGATGCGTTAAAAAAACTGAATACCCCGTAGGACAGCGCCAATACCGCCAGCTCGGTGACAGCATCGGGATACCTGGCCAGAGTGGCGTTCTGAAATTGCACAGACAACACCATGCCCACCCCAATCAGGGCGAGCGGCCAGTAAAAACGCCAGTAGTTGAGCAAGCGCGGGGCTTAGCGTGTGAAGGTCAGACTGAAGGTCACCGGCACCGCATAGCTGATGGCCGGCAGCCCGGCAATGTCGCGCAGGGCATCAATGCCCGGCTGCAGCTTGAGGTCTGCGGCATTGAGCACAACCGGCGCTATCGTGGTTACGGTCACTGCATTTTGGTCAGTTGCGCTGACCAATACCTCGGCGCTGACCGCA
>JAYOSS010000072.1:0-11665 GCA_038139355.1 Gammaproteobacteria bacterium | reverse complement strand
GTTCATGGGTACCTGCACGTCTTGCCCTGAGATGATGGGGCAGCGTGTATCGGTTAGGTGCCTGCAGTGTCAGAAGTGGCTCCAGTCTGGCACATTGTGACGGTCTGGTGAAGCACGACCGTTGGCAGGTGCTTTGGTGCCCTGACGCCGCGGCGCGACTTGCGTTTATGCTTCTATATGGACTCCTTGGTGGCAACCTTGCTGGAAGATTTTGTGATTAACGGCATGCTCCCTTGGGTCAAGGAAGCGTACACTGTAAGCGAACGTAAACTGCCGTGGATACTGTTATGGAACTGGCGTTAGATGGCCTCGTATTTCTCAGCGCGCTGATCGTGTTTTTAATGGGTTTGGGTCTGTTGACGGTGTTAGTGCTCTACGTCATCGACCGTCGACAAACCCATCACTCCCTGCGCCGTAATTTCCCAGTGTTAGCCCGCTTTCGTTATTTGTTTGAAGGATTGGGTGAGTTTTTTCGCCAATATTTTTTTGCCATGGACCGTGAAGAGCTGCCATTTAATCGGGCAGAGCGAAGCTGGGTCTATCGGGCGGCTAAGGGCGAGAACACCACGGTTGCGTTTGGTTCCACTCGGGACTTGCGGCCAACAGGCAGCATTTTGTTCGTAAACTGCGCCTACCCGGTATTGGATCAGGATGCCCAAGCGCCTCGCCCCTTGGTGATCGGCGAACAGACCCTCAATCCCTATGCCACCACTTCGTTCTTTAATATTTCGGGTATGAGTTACGGCGCGATTTCCCGACCCGCAGTGCTGGCGTTGTCCAAGGGAGCGGCTAAGGCTGGGGTGTGGATGAATACCGGTGAAGGCGGACTATCCGATGCCCACTTGGAGGGCGGAGCGGATATCGTTTATCAGATCGGCACAGCCAACTACGGTGTGCGTGACGCCCAAGGAGCGCTAGACGAGCAAAAACTGGGTCAGATTGCCGCTCACGAACAGGTCAAAATGTTCGAAATCAAACTCAGTCAGGGGGCCAAGCCCGGGAAGGGCGGAATTTTGCCCGGCGCTAAGATCACCGCGGAAATCGCTCGAATCCGGGGCATACCCCAAGGGCAAGATTCCATCAGCCCTAATCGGCACCCCAGTATTGGCAGCGTGGCTGAGTTACTCGACCAAGTGGCGCGCATACGCCGAGTCACCGGCAAACCCACCGGGTTTAAAGCCGTTATCGGCGCATACGGCTGGCTGGACGAATTGTGCGAGGCAATCCTTGAGCGGGGCCAAGAGTGCGCTCCAGACTTTATAACCATCGATAGTGCTGATGGGGGCACCGGTGCGGCGCCGGCGAGTTTGATTGATTACATGGGACTGCCGTTGAAAGAAAGTCTGCCCTTGGTGGTCAATATTTTGACCCGGCATGGCCTGCGAGATCGCATCAAAGTCATTGCCAGCGGCAAGTTGACCAATCCGGGGCAGGTAGCTTGGGCCTTAAGCACTGGCGCCGATGTGGCGGTTTCGGCCCGAGGATTTATGTTTGCTCTGGGCTGTATTCAGGCGCTGCAATGCAACAAAAACACCTGTCCAACAGGCATAACCACTCATGACCCTAAGTTGCAGCGCGGGCTGGTGGTCACCGACAAAGCAGAGCGCGTCGCCCAATACGCCTCTCGATTGATGCAGGAGGTGGAGATCATTGCGCATTCCTGCGGCGTTTTAGAGCCCCGAGGGCTGGAGCGCAAGCACTGTCGCCAAGTCATGGAAGACGGAAGATCGGTGCCTCTGGATCAGTTGTATGCGCGCATTGGGCTGGGTTAACAAGCGGGATTAACGCTCACCGAGTGCCTCGCGCTATACTAGCGCAATTCGAACCAACACAGATTCATCATGTTTGACAGCTTATCGGATCGTCTTTCTCAAAGCCTAAGGCAGATAACGGGGAAGGCTCGCTTAACCGACGATAACATTGCCGACGCGCTGCGAGACGTGCGCATGGCCTTGCTAGAGGCTGACGTTGCCTTGCCGGTGGTCAAAGACTTTATCGAACAGGTGCGCGTCAACGCGCTTGGCCAGGCGGTCAGCTCTGCACTGAATCCTGGGGAAGCCTTCGTCAAAATCGTGCACGACCAGCTCGTGCATGTGATGGGCGACAGCAATGACGCGCTAAACCTAGCGACCAAGCCCCCGGCGGTAATCCTGATGGCGGGCCTACAAGGTGCCGGTAAGACGACCACGGTGGCCAAACTGGCGCGTCTGCTGAAGGAACGGGAAAAGAAAAAAGTAGCCGTGGTCAGTGCGGACGTCTACCGACCCGCAGCGATCGCTCAGCTAGAAACCTTAGCGGGGGAGGTTGGCGCTGGTTTTATTCCTTCCGATGCCGAGGAAAAACCGCTGGATATCGTGCAGCGGGCAATCAAAGAAGCGGATAAGCAGCTTGCGGATGTGCTGATCGTGGACACCGCCGGTCGATTAGCCGTGGATGCAGAAATGATGGCCGAAATACAGGCTCTGCATCAGGCCGTTAATCCCATCGAAACCTTGTTCGTGGTGGACGCCATGACGGGTCAAGACGCCGCAAATACCGCCAAGGCTTTCAACGACGCACTGCCGTTAACCGGCGTAGTGCTAGCGAAAACCGATGGTGATGCTCGTGGCGGTGCGGCTCTCAGTGTCCGTGCGATTACCGGTAAACCCATTAAGTTCATGGGTGTCGGTGAAAAAACCGATGGGTTAGAGCCGTTTTACCCGGATCGACTGGCCTCGAGAATTCTGGGCATGGGCGATGTGCTGTCGCTGATTGAAGAAGCCGAGCGCAAAGTTGATAAAGAAAAGGCCCAGCGGCTGGCGCAAAAGATGCAGAAAGGGCAGAAGTTCGATCTGGAGGATTTTCGCGATCAGCTGCAGCAGATGGACAACATGGGCGGCGTTGCCGGGATGTTGGACAAGTTGCCGGGTATGGGGCAAATACCTGAGGCTGCCAAAGCCCAGGTGAACGATTCCCAGTTCAAGCGTATGGGCGTCATTATTGACTCGATGACGGTAAAAGAGCGCCGCTATCCCGACTTAATCAACGGTTCGCGCAAAAAGCGTATTGCGGACGGTAGCGGCACCCAAATCGCTGACGTAAATCGACTGCTCAAACAGCACAAGCAAATGCAAAAAATGATGAAAAAAGTCAGCCGCAAAGGCGGTATGCAACGCATGATGCGTGGCATGCAAGGCTTGCCTGGTATGCAAGGCCCCGGCGGCGGGCCCATGAGTTTGCCACCGGGTATGCGTCGGCGCTGATTGGCGATTGCTGGAGGGTTTGGCGCGCATTTTGGCGATGGCTTTGACACTTGCACGGATAACCCGTTGCTATATCATATCGCGCCTTTCAAGCAGGGCTGGTGAACGCCTTCCCCCAGAGCTGAAAACAGACATTGATCTAAATCGTTGAGATAAACGGTTTAATGAACGGCCCCGACTCATTGGTTGGGGCTCATTGGTTAGCAAGCCACACAACAGAGAGCATTATGGTAACTATTCGTCTGGCCCGTCATGGCGCCAAGAAAAATCCGTTTTATCACATCACGGTAGCCGATCGCGCCGCGTCTCGAGACGGTCGCTTCGTAGAACGCGTAGGTTTTTACAATCCAGTAGCCAAGGGCCAGGCAGAAGCACTGCGTTTGGACCTAGAGCGCGTGGATTACTGGATGAGCGTTGGCGCTCAGCCTTCAGAGCGTGTTGCTCAGTTGATTAAGCAAGCTCGCAAGCGGGCAGCGGCTTGAACGAATAGCGCCTAGGACGCCGGCCATGCCGGGCCCAGCAGTCGGATAGCCAGTATTGTCCCAGTGGCGATGCAGACAAGGTGCCAGCCCGTTGGGGGTAGCGAAGAAGACGCGGTTTTTGACCGCGTTTTTTTGTGCCTGGTTTTTTGCGCCTGGTTTTTTGCGCCGCTTGTGAATGGCATAGTCGTCCTAAGGGAAGCGTATGGCGGGCGCGAGATTAGGCAAAACACCCAGAAAACCCCACAATCCATCAGCACCCAAGCACTATGCGGGAAAAGAAATGATCAAAGCAGATACGCATACCAGAGAGGAAGCAGCCGCAGCTCAGCCCTCCGGCGAGATGATCGTTGTCGGCAAGTTAGGTCGCCCCTACGGTGTGAGAGGGTGGCTCGCTCTACAATCCTTCACCGAACCTTCAGACAACCTGCTTTCTTATGAGCCTTGGTATCTGCAGGTTGGCAAAGACGCCCCATGGGCCCCAGTGTCCAGCGTTCAGGCTCGGCCCCACAAAGATGCCTATATTGCGCAAATCAATGGTTTAGAGGACCGGGATGAGGCCCAAGCCCTGACCGGAGCGTTGATTGGCGTGCGGCGCGATGCCATTCAGGTGCCCGAGGAAGACGAATACCTATGGCACGATTTGATTGGTTGTTTGGTCACCAATGTGCAGGGACGCGACATAGGGGTGGTCAAGGAACTGATGGAAACCGGTGCCCATGCAGTGTTGTGCATCACGCCTTCCCAAGCCTGGATAGACGCGACAAGCAAGCCAAGTCAGCCCTTGGATAATGGTGCGGACAAAACCGGGTACGAAGGCGGGGAAGAAGGCGCTGAGGGAGCCTTGGAACCGAAAACGCCGAGCAAAAAATCACCGGCCAGTGTCTTGGTGCCCTTTAACCAAGAATACGTGCAGCGAGTGGATATTGAGGCCAAACAGGTGGTGGTGAATTGGCAGGCAGACTGGTCATGAGCGTAGTGAGTGTATCTTCGCAAATCCAGCAGGTATGGCTATGTGGTTTGGCGTAATCACACTGCTGCCAGAAATGTTCCAGGCGGTGGCCCAGGATGGTGTCTTTGGGCGAGGCTTGGCTGCTGGGCATCTGGCCCTGGAGCTTTTTAACCCCCGGGACTATACCCAGGACAAGCATCGCACCGTGGATGATCGTCCCTATGGCGGCGGCGCTGGCATGGTGATTATGGTGGAGCCGCTGAAACAGGCTCTGGCGGCGGCCAAAGCGGCAGCGCCGACGGATGCAAAGGTGGTGTTGATGAGTCCTCAGGGGCGCAGGTTTAGCCAGCAGACAGCCGTGTCTGTATCCGGTGCGCCAGGGCTGATCTTAGTCTGCGGACGTTACGAGGGCCTGGACGAGCGCTTTGTGCAAGAGTGGGTGGATGCGGAGTGGTCCGTGGGCGATTACGTGCTCAGCGGGGGTGAATTGCCCGCCATGACGGTGATGGACGCCATTTCTCGGCACATACCGGGTATTTTGGGCAATCATCAGTCAGTAATTGATGAATCATACCTTGATGGAACGCTCGATTACCCTCACTATACGCGCCCTGAATTTGATGGCACCAATAGCGTGCCTCCTGAGCTGCTGACCGGTGACCATAATCGTACTAAGCGATACCGCCGATCCATGTCGCTGAGAAGAACGCTGGAGCGAAGACCCGATTTACTGACCGGTCGACTGTTCGAAACTTTGGACCGGGAACTATTAACAGCATGCGCAGACGAAATCGGCGCGCACACTGTGGAGAAAGAGCGTGAGAAGAAACAAGATCATTGAAGAGATCGAAAACAGTCAATTGAATGAGGTGCCGGAATTTAGCCCGGGTGACACCGTTAGCGTCCAAGTGCGTGTCAAAGAGGGAAGCCGCGAGCGCTTGCAGGCCTTTGAAGGTGTTGTGATTGGCATCAAAAGCCGCGGCTTAAATTCCTCCTTTATTGTGCGCAAGATCTCTCACGGCGTCGGCGTAGAGCGAACCTTTCAAACCCACAGTCCGTTGATCAACGCGATCGAAGTGAAGCGCCGTGGTGACGTTCGTCAAGCCAAGTTGTACTACTTGCGAGAGCGTTCTGGTCGATCTGCTCGAATCAAAGAAAAGATCAAGTAGTCGAACCGCTTTCGATTACCCCCGGCTCACAGCGAGCCGAGGTTGAAAAGGCCAGCTTTGCTGGCCTTTTGCGTTTTGGGGCCAAACTGTGCCTAATTCCCATCGCGTCAAAGTGCAGAGTCCTTTTGGCGAGTTTGGGGTGGCGAGTTTGGGCTGCTGGTCCACAGTGACATTGGCGGAAAAGTCAGGGGCAAATTGGTCGGTAATATGCGATGTTTGAAGCATGGCTAATGGATTTGAACTCAGTACCGAAGAAATCGACGATTACCTAGAAGTGCTCTGGTTAGAGCGAGGCCTGGCGGAAAATACCCTGACGGCCTACCGCCGCGACCTAAACTTCACCGCTCAAATTCTGGCCAAGCATCAGGTACTGTCTCTGCTGTCCGCGGGTCAGGAAGACTTGCTCCGTGTGCTGGAGCAGCGTCAGCGTCAACAGTTAAGTCCGCGCAGTACGGCGCGTTGGCTAAGCACCCTAAAAGGGTTCTATCGTCACGGGATTTTGCGGCAACGCATTGAAGTCGATCCCACCGCGCAAATCGATCACCCCAAGTTGGGCCGCAGTCTGCCCGGTGCCATCAGTACGGAACAGGTGGAAGCGTTGCTGGAGGCCCCGAACCTGGATACACCCACGGGTTTGCGCGATCGAGCCATGCTGGAGGTGCTTTACGCCAGCGGGCTGCGGGTGACAGAGTTGGTCACATTGGCGCTGACCAACGTGAATCGGCGTCAGGGTGTGATCAGAGTCACCGGTAAGGGCGATAAAGAGCGTTTGGTCCCCACTGGCGAAACGGCGCTGTATTGGCTTGAGCGTTACCTCGTGGAGGCTAGGCCGGTGCTGCTGCCCCAGGGTGGAGCGGTGCTGTTTCCCAGTCGGCTCGGGCGCGAGATGACTCGTCAGACCTTCTGGCATGCCATCAAACGCTATGCATTGATGGCGGGTATTCACCAAAAGGTGTCTCCGCACACCCTGCGCCATGCATTTGCTACTCATCTTGTGGATAATGGCGCCGACCTGAGAGCGGTGCAGATGATGCTCGGTCATGCCGACTTATCGACATCGCAAATTTACACACATGTGGCCAATCAACGCCTGAAAAATCTTGTCCTACAGCATCATCCAAGAGGCTAGAGAGCAGACATCGACGCGGACACAGCGGCGGAGCAATTCATCGTGCAAACAACGACAACGGTAAAGTGGGGATCATTCATATCGCTTATGCTCTTGGCAGCCATGCCAAGGCGCCTAGCTTGGTCGATCCTGGGTTGCTTAACTTTATCGGCGGGCAATTTGGCGGCAGAGCAGCCGCCGGAAGTAAAAGGGGCGACGGGCATGGACGAGTTGCGGCAGGTTGTCGCGCCCTTGCAAACCATTCGGCCGGACCTGCCGATAACGGATGTCTATGTCTCCTCAGTGCCCGGTTTGTTCGGAGTGGATTTGCCTGATGGCACCACCTTGTATCTGACCGAGGATGGCAAACATATGATCATCGGTGACATGTATGTCATTCGGGATGACTTGGTGAATCTGACTGAGCAGCGTAGGTCAATGCGACGAAAGGAGCTGATGGCGCAAGTTGATCTGTCAGATATGGTGGTTTTCCCGGCCCAAGGCGAGACCAAGGCCGTGATAAACGTCTTCACGGATGTCGATTGTGGCTACTGTCGCAAGCTGCACAGCGAGATCGCCGAGTACGGTAAATACGGCTTTGAGGTGCGATATTTGGCCTATCCAAGAGAAGGATTGCAGTCTGAAACTGCAGACACCATGCGTTCGGTTTGGTGTGCTAGCGATCCCGCAGCGGCGTTAACTCGGGCAAAAAACGGGCAGCGTATTGCCCAGCGCAATTGCCCAAACAATCCTGTTGCAGCGCAATTCGACTTAGGTCGCCAACTCGGGGTCAGCGGCACTCCAGCCCTCATCACCGCTGAGGGTGAATTGTTCCCAGGCTACATACCAGCGCCCCAACTCGCCCAACGCTTGGGCATTGTGATCCAACCTTAAAAAAGCGAGACAATCTTGAGCGAAGTAACTATTGGTATAGCCGGTCTTGGCACAGTGGCCCAGGGGGTGCTGGAGCTGATTCGTCGCAACGGTGAGCTGATGCGACAGCGCAGCGGCGTGACCTTGCGAGTGGCGCGGATTGCTAGTCGTCGGGAACGGCCTGAGGTCGATCTGATGGGCGCGCGCTTCAGCACCGACCTAAATGATCTGCTTAACGATTCAGAGCTGGACCTGATCTTAGAGCTGATTGGCGGCGACGGCGCCGCACTGGATTTGATCCGTGGAGCCAAGGCTAAGGGTCTGCCCGTAGTGACCGCCAACAAGGCGGTGTTAGCGCTGCACGGTGACGAGCTGCTGGCTGGCTCAGGTAAGTCGCTACTGCGCTTTGAAGCGGCGGTGGCCGGCGCGATTCCGATTATTCAGGGCATTTCTACGGGTCTTGCCGCCAACCGACTGCAAAGCGTGTTCGGCATCATCAATGGCACCTGCAACTATATTTTCGGCAAGATGGAGTCCGCGGGGACGCCTTTTGCCGAGGTGCTGGCGGAAGCTCAGGCTTTGGGTTACGCAGAGGCTGATCCCAGTTTCGATATTGACGGTATTGATGCCGCCCACAAGCTGACGATTTTGTTAGGTCTAGGCTTTACCGGTAACTTTGATCTGTCTGGGCTGCACATCGAAGGCATTCGCCACGTTACCTTGGCAGACATTCAATTCGCCAAGGAACTGGGCTACAAGATCAAACACCTGGGCATCATTCAAAACACCCCAGCCGGGGTGGAAGCTCGGGTTCATCCGGCCCTGGTGCCCGCCAATGCGCTGTTAGCCAACGTCAACGATGTCATGAACGCGGTGCAAGTGGTGAGCGACGGGGCGGGGCAGACTCTATTCAGTGGGCCCGGCGCTGGGGGTGAAGCAACAGCATCGGCTGTGTTGTCTGACGCCTTGGCCTTGGCTCGACAGCTGGCCTCAAGCAACGGTTTGTTCGTCCAAGAGGCAGATCCCGCCGACCCTAGCTACAACAGCGTGAATATTGTTCCCATGTCTGAGGTGGTGAGCGCCAATTACCTGCGCATTCCCACCGTAGACCGGCCGGGTGTTTTTGCCCAAGTAACCCAGGCATTGTCTGAGTTTTCCATCAGCATTGACGCGGCGATTCAGCACGAAGCCGACGGGGTCGAGCAGCCAGTGGATATCGTGTTGTTGACCGACGACGTCGCTGAAGCGGCGATGATCGCTGCGCTGGAACGTCTTAAAGGACTGGACATCGTTGCTGCGGACATCGTGCGTATTCGTGTTGCTCCCGACTTCTGAATCACCAGGTTTGTTCGCCCTTGCGTATTGAGCAGCGCCCGGTCCAGCATTCCCTCGGTCATGAGGATGCGCTGCTAGATCGTATTTTTTCCGCCCGGGGCATCACGGCGCTGGATCAGGTAGAAAACAATCTTGCCCAGTTGTTGTCACCGCAAGGGTTACCCGACATCGACAGGGCAGCTATGCGTCTAGCCGATGCGGTAACTCAGCAGCAAAAAATCCTTATCGTGGGTGACTTCGACGCCGATGGCGCCACCTCAGTGGCTTTGTGTTTGTTGGCGCTGAAGGCTATGGGCGCTACCCAAGTAGACTACCTAGTGCCGAACAGATTCGATTATGGCTATGGTTTGTCGCCGGAAATTGTTGAGCTTGCAGCTACCCAGTCACCTGCCGTGATTGTGACCGTGGACAACGGCGTTGCCAGTGTGGATGGCGTCGCTCTAGCCAATACCCATGGCATCGACGTCATCGTTACGGATCACCATCTGCCTGGAGAAGTTCTGCCTGACGCCTTTGCGCTGGTGAATCCCAATCTTGCCAACGTGGAATTTGCCAGCAAGGCCATGGCCGGCGTTGGGGTGGCCTACTATTTGCTCAGTTGGGTCAGACAAGAGTTGCGACGTCGGGATCACTTTAATCAGCAGGGCATCGTTGAGCCCAATATGGCTCGGTATCTGGATTTGGTCGCCCTGGGTACGGTTGCCGATGTTGTGCCCCTGGATCAAAACAATCGCATTCTGGTGCATCAAGGCCTGCAGCGTATTCGCCGGGGTATGACTCGGCCTGGTATCGCTGCTTTGGCGCGGGTTGGAAAACGTGAGCTGGAAACCCTGTCAGCAGTAGACATGGGTTTTGCCCTAGGCCCCCGTCTGAACGCGGCGGGTCGATTGCAGGACATGAGCGTAGGTATTCGCTGCTTGGTGACAGATGATCCTAAGGAAGCCATGCAGTTGGCTTCACAACTGGATGGCCTGAATCAAACCCGGCGGGAAATTGAGCAAGACATGGTGGCGGATGCCCAAATGATCTTGACACAGATCAAGCCTGCACCAGACGAAATGGGCATTGCCGTATATCACGAGAGTTTTCATCAAGGGGTAGTGGGTATCGTTGCCGGTCGCTTGCGGGAGAAGTTCCACCGCCCAGCCATCGTGTTTGCGGATGCGTCTGATGCATCCAATGAGCTCAAAGGATCCGCCCGCAGTATTGAGGGTCTGAACATCCGCGATGTGCTGGACAGTATCGCCACCCGGCTGCCTGGGCTGTTGCTGAAATTCGGCGGGCACGCCATGGCGGCAGGTCTGAGCATCAAGCGCGCGCATTTGCCGCGTTTTCAAAAGGCATTCGACAAGGCGGTACGAGCCCAAGTGACGCCAGACATGCTGGATGCGGTGATGTTGGTGGATGGGGCGCTGGCTGCGCAAGAGTTGAATCTGCAAACCGTGGCCCGACTCTCGGCGGCAGGGCCTTGGGGCAATGGGTTCCCCGAACCCCAGTTCAGCGGTGAATTTACGCTGGTGAGCCAGCGGGTGGTTGGGCAAGACCACCTTAAGCTGGTGTTGTCATACGATGGTCAGTTGATTGACGCCATCGCGTTCCGTCAGCCGCCTTTGAGTGAGCCCGTCGCGCGAGTAAACGTCGTTTATAAGCCGGCCTTAAACGACTATGGCGGCCAGCAAACCCTGCAGCTCATGGTGGAGTTCATCGAGGCGGTGTCTTAGACTGCCGCCCGCATTAGCAAGACCCGGCGGGCAAGCGTAAGTCTGCACTACCTACAGCCGGGCAAATTCCAGAAATTTACAGAACAAGAATCAGTCATGGCCGAAATCACTAGCATTCGCGAACATCTCAAAGATCTGCAGGAACGTGATCAGGCCCTTCGGGGGTATCTTTGACTTCGAAGAAAAGCGCGAGCGGCTGCAGGAAGTCGAACTGGAACTGGCGGATGGCGAGGTTTGGAATGACCCTGAAAAGGCGCAGCAGTTAGGGCGAGAACGCTCATCCTTAGAGCCGGTGGTGTCATTGCTCAGCACGCTGGGCGACAGCCTGACGGATCTGTCGGATCTGGCAGAGATGGCTGCAGAAGAAAACGATGCCTCGGCATTAGACGACGTCGCTGCCGAGCTTACCGAGCTGGAAGGGCAATTAGCCTCCTTGGAGTTCCGGCGCATGTTTCAGGGCGAGCTGGACGGCGCCAATTGTTACCTAGAAATTCAGGCGGGGTCCGGTGGAACCGAAGCCCAGGACTGGGCTGAAATGCTGCTGCGCATGTACCTGCGCTGGGCAGAACAGCGGGGTTTTGGTGTTGCGGTCACCGAGGTGTCCGAGGGTGAAGTAGCAGGGATCAAAAGCGCCACAGTTATGATTAGCGGTGAGTACGCCTATGGCTGGCTGCGCACGGAAACCGGCGTGCATCGATTGGTACGAAAATCACCGTTTGACTCGGGCAATCGACGCCACACGTCATTTGCCTCGGTGTTTGTCTCGGCAGAAATCGACGACAACAT
>JAYOSS010000071.1:0-11695 GCA_038139355.1 Gammaproteobacteria bacterium | reverse complement strand
GGGTCTTTTTTGTAGTCGGCAACTTCTACGCGAGCGCCGTCGATCATGTCCTCTAAGGAACGCTTGGCTAAGGTGCCGTACTCAGGATCTGAGGGCACATGAAACAGCGCATGACCGGCGCTGGCATAGGCATGGCCTTGGTCGATAAGGCTTTCTATCATGGCGATGATCTCGTTGATGTGATGGGTGGCTTTGGGCATCACATCTGGCGGCAGCACGCCCAGCGCCGCTACGTCTTCTTGATAGGCCAAGGTAAAACGCTCGGCTAGGGTGGCGATGTCCTCGCCGTTCTCAGCTGCTGCGGCGTTAATCTTGTCGTCGATATCCGTGATATTGCTGACATAACTGACGCGGGGGTAGCGCAAACGCAGCAGTCGGGTTAACACATCAAAAACCACGGCAGGTCGAGCGTTACCGATGTGGATCAAGTTATAAACGGTGGG
Source organism: Gammaproteobacteria bacterium (assembly GCA_038139355.1). Lineage (GTDB taxonomy): Bacteria > Pseudomonadota > Gammaproteobacteria > Pseudomonadales > Azotimanducaceae > UBA4421. Next base: position 11,252 of record JAYOSS010000071.1, on the reverse strand, counting down.
GCCGCATACATAGATCGTCACATGCTCAGGGTCGTTGGGAACAAAAACTTCCTTAGTTCCGCTCAGCGTGTTGTGAAAAACAATATCTGCGTGGCTCATGTCGCGATCGGGCTCCGAATATCAGCAAAGGGCGCGGGCAGCGCCGGGGCGGGGCAGTCTACTCTGTTCAGTACCAGTTTTCTGCTAAACGCTTACCGATGGCGTGTTGCCGTCGACCTTGACCTCATCGCCCTGCACGGACAGGTAAAAGCAGTGATCGCGATTGGTGTGGCAGGCAGGCCCCTGTTGCTCAACAGCCAGCAAGATGGCGTCGGCATCGCAGTCAAAGCGCATGGAAACCAGCGCCTGGGTATGACCCGACGTTTCGCCTTTGCGCCACAGCGCGTTGCGACTGCGCGAAAAATAAACCACCTGACCGGTGGCCAGGGTTTGTTCGATGGCCTGACGATTCATCCAGGCCAGCATCAACACCGTGCCAGAGCTGCGGTCTTGGGCGATAGCGGGGACCAAACCTTGGTCGTTGAACGCCACTCGGTCGAGAAATTCCGTTAACCCAACCGTGGTCCCATGGGCTGCGTTTTCCAAGGACTTGATATCAACCATCGTTATCACCGAATCGTGTGCTCAGGTGGCGAAAAATGCTGCGCAGGGCCATGGCCTCGCCGCCTTCAGGGCGTCCTGGACGTTTGCGGATGTTGAACGCCATGACGTCAAAATGCACCCAGGGAGTAGCATCCACAAAACGCTGCAAAAACAACGCTGCGGTTATGGCGCCGGCGTAGGGAGACGCTGCTGAATTCACGAGGTCCGCCACGTTGCTGTTGAGCATGTAGTCGTAACCGGGATGCAAGGGCATGGGCCAGACCGTATCGTCCTCGGCTTGACCCAGGGCAGTGAGTGAGCGCGCCAGCTCGTCATCGTTGCAGAACATGGCCGCAATCTCGGCGCCCACCGCGCCTCTGGCTGCGCCGGTCAGCGTCGCGTAATCCACGATGAGTTCGGGTTTTTCACTGGCGGCCATAGACAAAGCGTCACACAGCAGCAAGCGCCCCTCGGCATCGGTGTTGTCGATTTCAACCGTGAGGCCCTTGTGGGTGTTGAGAATGTCGCCAGGCCGGAAGGCATTGCCCGACACCGCATTCTCTGCCGCAGGGATCAGCACCCGCAGTCGAATGGGCAAACCTTGGGCCATGATCAGGTAGGCCAGTCCCAAGGCAATGGCGGCACCGCCCATGTCTTTTTTCATTTGCCGCATGCCGCTGGCGGGCTTCATGTTTAAGCCGCCGCTATCAAACGTTACGCCTTTTCCGACGAGGGTGATCTTCGGGTGTTCAGGATTTCCCCAAGTCAGGTCCATTAGCCGGGGCGGATCATCAGCGGCTCGGCCAACCGCATGAATGGCGCCGCATTCCAGATCGAGCAATTCATCGCCCAGGGTGGTGTTGACTGTCGCCCCAAAGGTTTCTGCCAAGGCTTCCACTTCGGCCTGTAGATGCGACGGCGCCATATCTTGGGCCGGCGTGTTGATTAGGTCTCGAGTCAAATTGGTGGCGGTAACGGTGTGAATCAATTCTACGGTGTCAGCATCGTCGGGTAGGATCAGTAGCGCAGGTTCTCGTTCGCTGGCCTTGTAGCGGCTGAATTGGTAGCTGCCCAACCCCCAGCCCAGCAGGGCCAGGAAAGGCACTTGCGAGGCGAGCCGGTATTGCCCTTCCGGTAGTTTGAAAGGCAGAGCGCCCATGGTGCTGAGGTCGTAAGTGCCGCTAAAGCCGATCAAGGCGTCGCCATTTTCCAGCCAGGCCACTTGTCCTGAGGCGCCAGTAAAGCCCTGACGCGCTACCCATTGTTGGTCGGCATCGCTCAGATCTTGTAATCGCTGGGGCAGCTCATCCTTGGTGACCAGTTGCAGGTTTGGCCCAGCATCGGTGGTGCTGGACGGCAGTAAACCCGTGCCATGAAATTCTTCGGGATTCAGTTGTTGCATGTTGCTCGCTTGTTGACGAAGTGGGGGATTAGAGTTGTTTCAGAGGGATTTGCCCAGAGCTGACGCTAGCGGCGGCAGGCTGGCCCAAACCCAGATTGTTGCCTTCCAGAACTCGATCAGCCCGATAACTGGAGCGCACCAACGGTCCGGATGCGACTTCGGTGAAGCCCAGGCTAAGGCCGAACTGGCGCAGATCCTCAAAATTTTCTGGCGTGACCCAGCGATCCACCGGCAGGTGGTTTTTCGTCGGGCGCATGTATTGGCCCAGAGTCACGATATCTACCTGATGCGCGCGCAGGTCCCGTAGGGTTTGTTCCACTTGGGCATCGGTTTCGCCAATACCCAGCATCAGACTGGATTTGGTCAAAACCTCTGGTTTGACTGTTTTTGCGTGGGCCAGCACATCTAAAGTCTGTTGGTAGCCGGCTCTGGGGTCGCGCACTACATGGGTGAGGCTTTCAACGGTTTCCACGTTTTGCGCGAAGACCTGCAGTCCAGACTCAACAACACGAGTCACCGCTTCCCGGTCGCCGTTAAAGTCCGGCGTCAGTGCTTCCACTGCGGTGTTGGGATTGATTTTGCGAATGGCCTGAATGCAGGCGGCATAATGCCCGGCACCGCCATCAGGCAGATCGTCCCGGTCTACTGAGGTGAGCACCACATAGGTAAGTCCCATGAGCTTAACCGACTGAGCCGCGTTTGCTGGCTCTTGGGCGTCCAGCCAACCCTTGGGGTTACCGGTATCCACGGCGCAAAAGCGGCAGGCCCGGGTGCAGGTGGCGCCCATGAGCATGATGGTGGCGGTACCGTGATTCCAGCATTCGCCGATGTTCGGGCAGTGAGACTCTTCACAAACCGTGGCTAACTTGTGGGTGGTGACCGTTTCTTTAACCGCGCGGTAGCGTTCACCGCCGCCCACCGAGACCCGCAGCCAAGGGGGCTTGCGCTGAATGTCTGCCTGGGTGTTGGCCCCGGGCTTGATGCCATTTTTGATGGCTTTGAAGCCCTGGGCGGTGGCGTATTTTTCACCACTTTTGATCTGAGTTTTGTTCGTCACGGCTTACTCATTAGATTCTTGCGAGCGGCTATCAGACTGGTGTGGCATCGGCGTCGCTTTGGAACTGCAAGCTGTGCAGCGTTGCGTACAGGCCGTTGGCGGCTAACAGCTCTTCGTGATTGCCGATCTCTGCTACCTGACCTTGGTCCAGCACCAGTACTCTGTCGGCTTCCTGAATGGTCTGTAGCCGATGCGCAATAATGATCGAGGTTCGGCCCTTTGTCAGCCGTTCAAGGGCATCTTGGATGAGCAGCTCGGTTTCGGTATCGATGTTGGCCGTGGCCTCATCCAGCACCAAAATCTCTGGATCCGCTGCCAGTACCCGGGCAAAGGCCAGCAGTTGGCGCTGGCCTTGGGACAGATTTTGTCCGCGTTCCGTTAGCGGCGAGTCGTAGCCATCGGGAAGACGGCTGATGAAGTCATGGGCATTCACAATTTTCGCCGCTTCCTGCGCCCGTTCTCGAGTCACCGCCGGATTCCCCAGAGCGATGTTGTCGTAAATGCTGCCCGAAAAGATATGAAAGTCCTGCAGCACCACGCCAACCCGGCGGCGCAGATCGCTGGAATGGATGTGGTTTAAATCGATGCCGTCGAGAAAGATCTGGTCGTCGTCAAAATCGTAAAAGCGACCTAACAGGCGAATCAGAGTGCTTTTCCCGGACCCAGTGGGCCCAACAATGGCCAGCTTTTCACCGGGCGCAATGCTGAAAGAAACATCCCGCAGTACGGGTATGGCTGAATCGTAGGCAAAGCTGACCCGGCGAAACTCCACCTCGCCCCTGAGGCGCGTTGGCAGCGCCACGGGGTTTTGGGGTTCGTGAATGATCTCGTCCCAATCCAAGGCCTGAAAGATCCGCTCGCCGCTGGCCATGGCGCGAAACAAAATGTTGGTTTGTTCTCCCAGCACCACGATGGGGTGAAACAGCATGGTGACGAATTGGGTGAACAGCACCACTTCACCAACGGTCATGGTGACTTCCATGAGCTGGCTGGCGCCGTAATACAAAATCAAGCCAATGGCGATTTGCGCCAAACTTTCATTGAACGCGCCGTATAGAGTCTCGACCCGGGCAAGTCGATGCTCAAACAACCGGTTTTTTTCGTTGATCTCGGTATAGCGTTCCAAGTTGTGTTGTTGTCGATCCGACAGCTGCACCACCTGCAGTCCCGCGAGGTTTTCTTGCAGGTTTTGATTCAGGTTCGACAGGGTTTGCCGGGTTTGCCTAAACAAGAACCGGGTTTTGCGCCGAAAAAAGTAAGTCACCATGGCCAGTACCGGCAACGCCAGCAGCAGGATTAACGTCAGCTGAACGTCGATGGCGAGCATCACCGCCAGAGCCACAAAGAACGGCACGAACTCACCCACTAGGGTGCCCAATCCTCGCAACAGTTCGTACAGCGCCTCTACATCGTTCGTCACCCGGGTCATGATTCGGCCAACGGCAACCCGGTCGTAAAAAGACGATGGGCGGGTTTCCAAGTGTCTGAACAGGTCTAGACGAAGATCCCGCAGTCCGTTGATCACCGGGCCGATGAGGGTCATCCGATGGGCGTGACCACAGACCGCCCAGGCCAGTTGAATGACGCCGTAGAGCAGGCAAGCGCTCATCAGCGCCGGGATGCCCAGACTGCTGGCCAGGCCATCGTTGAATTGAATCAAACCAAAGTCCGGGCTTTCGCTGCTGCTTTCACCGCGAATGATGTGGTCGATGGTAACCAAGGAAATAATGATGGGCAGCATGACTTGCAGGGTGGAGGCGATCAGTACCAGCACCGTGCTTAAGGCCAGTGACGCTTTGTAGGGCAGCAGCCATTTCAACAGCCGGCGCAGCAGCTGCAGGTTGAGCACCGCGCCGCTGATATCGGCATCGAACATGGCGTAGTCGCGCTGAGGGCTTTGCTGCGCAGTGTTCATGAGCTAACCCTGAGTTTTTCCAGGTCGTCTTCCTCGCCGCCTTCGCGCTGAACGCGCTCTAATTCAGCATAGTAGCCCTGGTTCGCCAGCAGTTCGTCGTGACGACCGGCCTCGATGATGCGGCCCGCATCCATGACGTAAATACGATCCGCGTGCCGGGCCGTACTGACTCGGTGAGACACCAACAGGGTGGTTTGGTCCTGCCGCAAGCGTTTCAGCTCGCCCAAAATATGTTCTTCGGTTTCTGTGTCCACGGCGGAAAAACAATCGTCCAAAATCAGAATCGGCGCTTGGCGGATCAGTCCTCGTGCCAGGGTGGCCCGCTGCTTTTGTCCGCCGGACAGCGTCACGCCGCGCTCGCCGATCAGGGTGTCCAGTTGGTCAGGAAAATCGCTGATGGTGTCTTTGAGATCAGCTGAGGTCGCCGCCTCCCAAATTTTTTCCAAAGAGCGGGCTGGATCGTCATAGGTGATGTTGCTTTTAAGCGGTTCTGCAAACAGAAAAGGATCCTGGGGCACCAGGGCAACTTGCGTGCGCAGTTGGGTCAGTGGGTAGTCAGCTACCGGGTGGCCGTCGATGTAGATCGTATTCGCTGCAGGGTCGATCAACCTAACCATTTGTTTAAGCAGGGTGGTTTTGCCGCTGCCGACCCGGCCCATGATGGCGATGGTTTCTCCAGGAGCTACGGTCATAGACAAACCGTCTATGGCGTTGCTGGTAGCACCGGGGTAGCGGTAGTGCAGATCCCGAATATCAATCGCCCCGGCCAGCTCTACCGGTGCCTGGGCCGCTGGTGCGTCGGGGATTTCTGCCGGGCGATCAAAGACTTCAAACAAACGTCTGCTGGCCACGCCCGCGCGCTGAAACAAGTTGACGATGAAGCCTGCTACCCGAAACGGCTGCACCACCATGTTGACGAACATGAAAAACGCGACGAAATCACCGATGGCCAGACTGCCGTTCAGCACTTGGCTACCGCCGTAGCCTAAAATCGTGAGGGAACAAAGTGCGGCCAAGCTGGGCATCCAGGAACTCATGGCAGAGTTGATGCGCCCCTGCTCATAAAATACGTCCGCATAGGCTTGATTGGTTTGCGCAAAGCGCCGGATCTCGTTTTCTTCTTGCACCATGGCCTGAATGGTGCGGATGCCGGACAGGTTCTCTTGGGTATGGGTGCCCAGATCTGAAAGTCGATCCTGAACTTGGGCGGAGGCTTCGCCCATGGCCTTGGCCGAGTATTGGGCATACAAAAACACCAGGGGCATGGGCGGCAGCAGCAACAGGGTCAGCCAGGGCGAGTAGTAGAGCATGAAACTGAAGCCCACGATGGTTGCGTAGATCATGATGATCAACAGGATGGTGCCCATGGAAATTAGGCGCTGAATTAAGGAGATGTCCGCCACCGCGCGGGTCATCATGTCGCCAATGCTGAATTGAGAGAAAAATTCTGCGCCTTGCAGCTGCAATTGGTGGAAAAACGCTTGGCGCAGATCGAAGGACACTTTAAGCGCCACCCGGCGCACACTAAAGCGGGCAAAGCTGACGACGCAGTAGCGGGTCAGCACTGCCCCGACAATGCCCAGTACCGGATACAGAACATCGAAGTTGCCGTCGGCCATGCGATTGATCGATACCGCAGTGAGCACCGGCACCATGGCTTCAAAAATGCGCGCCACGCCGAAGGCGGCGATGCCAACGTACAGACCGCGGCGGTGGGGGCCGATAAAACGCCGTAGCTGCCACAGCGCGGCAAATAACGCCGTTGGCGGCAAGGTAGGTTCTTCTTCCGAGGATTTCACGAATTAGAAGCTAGCGTTGCCGGGCACCCGAGGAAACGGGATCGCATCGCGAATATTGTCCATGCCGGTCATGTAGAGCAGCAGTCGTTCCAGACCCATACCGAAGCCCGCATGGGGAACGGTTCCATACCGGCGCAAATCTCGATACCACCACAGTTCCTCGGCTAGCCGCGGATCCATGCGCTGGTCCAGTACGTCCAGTCGTTCTTCCCGCTGACTGCCGCCGACAATTTCCCCCACACCGGGGACAAGAACGTCCATAGCGGCCACGGTTTGCTCGTCGTCGTTCAGGCGCATGTAAAAGGCTTTGATGTCCTTGGGGTAATCGGTGACCACCACCGGGCCTTGAACGATTTGCTCGGTGATGAAGCGCTCGTGCTCAGATTGCAGGTCGGCACCCCAGCTCACCGGGAATTCAAAATCTTGTTTGGCCTCTTGCAGCAGTTGCACCGCTTCGGTGTAGGTCATGCGCGTGAAAGGTTGGCTAGCGACGCGGGTCAGCCGTTGCATGAGCTGACCGTCTGCGCGCTGGTCAAAGAAGGCCATATCATCGGCGCAACGCGCCAGCACGCCTTGGATCACCGTAGACAAAAAGCTCTCGGCCAGGTCGGCATTTGCCGCTAAATCAGCGAACGCCACTTCAGGCTCAATCATCCAAAACTCGGCCAAATGCCGGCTGGTATTAGAGTTTTCGGCTCGAAAGGTAGGACCAAAGGTATAAACCTTACCCATGGAGCAGGCAAAGCTCTCCAGATTCAATTGGCCACTGACGGTCAAAAAGGTCTCTTGTCCGAAGAAGTCCTGCTTATGGGCGGCGGCGTCACCGTTGTGCAAGTGCTCCAACGTCGAAACCCGGAACATGTCGCCAGCGCCTTCACAATCGCTGGCGGTGATGATTGGCGTGTTGACCCAGTAAAAACCGTTGTCATCGAAGAACTGGTGAACTTGAGCGCTCAAGGCGTGGCGAATACGGGTCATGGCACCAAAGGTGTTGGTGCGCGGTCGCAGATGGGCAACGCTGCGCAAATACTCAAAGGTGTGCTGCTTTTTGCTGATGGGGTAGGACTCAGGGTCGTCCACCAGCCCGTGGATGATTACCGATGTGGCCTGGATCTCTCGGTCCTGGTCCTTGCCCTGAGAAGCCACCAGTGTGCCGGTGACCGTGACCGAACAACCTGTGCCTGTCTCAGTTATCGCGGTGTAGTTGTCCAACGATTCATCGGCAACTGCCTGAATGGTGCCAAAGCAGGAGCCGTCATGAATGTGCAAAAACGAGAAACCGCCCTTGGAGGATCGTCGTGAACGCAGCCAGCCGCTGACCGTGACTTCGCTGTCCAGGGGTGTTTGGTGGGCAAGAATGGACTTGATTGCAACGGTCATGGCCTAGGTCAAAACTCTGAATGTTCGAAGCGCTAATGATAGAGCAAGCGCTGTGTTTTTTCCGTCGAGGCGTCGCGTTTTTCAGGCGCCGCGAATCTGGGATAAATCAATGGTGGCGTTGAAGGGACTGCGCTGCTCCACATGTTCGATATCCTCGGCCACATAGCCCCGTTCTTCGTCCAAAAAGCGGGCAACCGCATCACGAAAAGCCGGATCCGCAATCCAATGGGCGCTGTAGGTGGCTTGTGGCAGATAGCCACGGACCACTTTATGACCGCCTTGGGCTCCGGCCTCTACTCGCTTCAATCCACGGGCAATAGCGAAGTCGATGGCTTGGTAGTAGCAAACTTCAAAGTGCAGGAAGCGATGATCTTCGATGCAACCCCAGTTACGTCCGAACAAGGTATCGCCCCCGATAAAGTTCAGTGCGCCAGCAATGTAGCGCCCCTCGCGTTCGGCCATGATCAGCAGAATGTCGTCGGCCATGGTGGCACTGACCCGACTGAAAAAATCTCGAGTGAGGTAAGGGCTGCCCCATTTGCGTGACCCGGTATCCAGGTAAAACCGGTAAAAAGCATCCCAGTGGTCCTCGGTGAGATCGCTGCCAGTCAGCCAATGAATACTGATGCCATCAGCCAGGGCCTCGCGCCGCTCCCGTTTTAAGTTCTTGCGCTTCTTCGACGCCAATTGGGCCAAAAATTCATCGAAAGACCCATAGCCCGCATTGTGCCAGTGGAATTGCTGGTCCATGCGCTGAAGAAGCCCGGCTTCGGCGGCCTGTTGCCACTGCTCCTCCGGCAAAAAGGTCATGTGTAAGGAGCTGACCTTGGCCTGCTCCGCCACCTGCAGGCAGGCATCGAGCAGCAGCTGCTGATGATCTTGGGTGTTTTGTGCGCACAGTAGCTTTGGGCTGGTGGCCGGTGTAAAGGGGATGCTGCTTTGCAGCTTGGGATAGTAATTGTGCCCGGCACGATGCCAGGCGTCGGCCCAGGCGTAGTCAAAGACGTATTCGCCCTGACTGTGGTTTTTTAAGTACAACGGCACAACGCCAATCAGCTCGTCAGCGTTTTCTACGGCGATGTGAAAGGGCTGCCACCCGGCTTCTTGGCCCACGCTGTGGCTTTCTTCTAGGGCCAGCAGAAAACTATGCCGGGTAAAGGGGTTGTAGGCGCCCACACCGGCGGCGCATCGATCCCATTGCTCTGGATCAATCTCGGTGATGCTGTGGCAGATCTTTGCAGTGGGCGTAGACACTCAGAATTCCATTGGTTAGCTGCCGCTAGCTTAAGGCTAGAGGCAGCAAGAAAGGGTGAAAAAAGTTGGCCCTATGCTGTTTTTTGTTGCCGGGCCGCGATTAAAAAATACCGAGCTCAACGCCCATGGCTAGGGCTTGGCCGAGTGCTTGGCAGTCGGCTAGGTCGTTGGCGGTGGGTGTGCCTCTGACGATGAGGGGCTCTTGAACTTTGATGAAAGGGTAACCATTGGCAATACGATCCAAGGCTCGAACAGCGCCGGTTCCATCGTTGCCGGCGCTGACAAATAGGGCATAGGGCAGGGGCGACAACTTACCTTCCACTTCGTAAAAGGTCCGATCCAAAAAGTCCTTTAAGGCTCCGGATAGGTAGCCAAAGTTCTCAGGCGTGCCAAGGATTAAGGCATCTGCCCACAGCAAATCGTCCGGGCCAGCTTCTCCAGCGCGCATAAAGCGCACTTGGACTTGGCTGATGTCGTCGCTGGTAGCGCCAGCGTAGACCGCGTCTGCCAGCAATTGGGTGTTCCCGGTTTTAGAATGAAAAACGATCAACAGGTGTTTCACGGTCGTAATCTCTGCATTTCAACATCCATCTTCAAGGTCCACCGCTAAGCCGTATTCACTGGGGTCAGGGCTAAGGTGTTCAATGTGTCCAGTGTGGCAGCCGGCGGCTGTGAGGGTCACGGTAGTCTGTCACCTCAGGTAAAAACAACAGCTGGGACAAATCGGGTTATATTCAACCCTTTGCCGGAGACAACTGATGCGCATGACAACCCCTCGAATATCACCTTTGAACGACGATCAATGTGACGAAGACGCCAAGGCGCTGCTGGCGCCCATTGCCAAGAACGGCCGGGTTTTGAACATTTTTCGCACCCTGGCGAACCATTCGAGCTTGGCCCGACGCTGGATGGTGTTTGCCAACCACATTTTGGGGAAGTCCACCCTGCCAGAAAAAGAGCGAGAGCTGGTGATCTTGCGCATCGGATACCTGTGTCAGTCTGGCTACGAGTGGGGCCAGCATGTGGTGATCGCGCGCCGGGTTGGCATGACCGATGAAGAAATAATTTACAGCAAAAGTGGCCCCAGCACGCCAGGATTGTCCCCCCTGTATCGACTGCTGCTACAGGCCACGGACGAACTTCATGCCGATGCGCACATTAGCGACGAAACCTGGCAGGGGTTGGCCGAGCATCTCACCCAGCAGCAATTGATGGATCTGGTGTTTACCGTCGGTCAATACAATCTGGTTTCCATGGCCCTGAACAGTTTTGGGGTACAGCTGGATCAGGGTGTACCGAACTGGGACTTAGAGGCTCAGTAGTCCGCCTGGGTTCGATGCCAATGGGGCGCTAGCGCCCAGGAAGTTGGACTGAGTTAACCACCAGCGCCGGTAGCTGGACACGGCTGCCTAAACCGTATTGTAGGTGGACAATGCGTCACTTTTTGTAACATTGGCGTTGACACCGGCGAGGTAGTGTTTCATTTTGTTTCACCCTCGGGTTCGCGCATGGGAACCCATTCCTTCAACATTTGGCGGGAGGTGCGGTGAGACTAGTCAACGCAATCACAGGATGCACACTGCTGGCATTAGCCGTCCTGAATGTTTTTATACCCAAGGCGCCAATTTTGACCCTGATCTATGCGGGTGGCGCCGGGCTGGCTTTACTGAGCTTACGCACCCACATTCGTTTCGCTTGGGCCCGTGTTTTGGCGGTACTGACCGTCATTGCCATGTTTTTCTACTTTGGCGCTTTCTTCCGAATCGTCGATCACTTTCATGAACAGTGGTACCGCAGCGGCATGATGTTGGATGCGGTGGGTTTACTGATTGCGGCTTTCGCCATGATTCCGGTGCTGTCGGT
>JAYOSS010000070.1:3899-11744 GCA_038139355.1 Gammaproteobacteria bacterium | reverse complement strand
ACCGAGGATTTTGTCGCTAACTACGTCTATCCCATGTTCCGCGCCAACACGGTCTACGAGGGTGAGTACCTGCTGGGTACCAGTATTGCTCGACCGCTGATCACTCGCCGGATGGTGGAAATCGCTCGGGAAACCGGCGCCACTGCGGTTGCCCACGGTGCTACCGGCAAGGGCAATGACCAAGTGCGCTTTGAACTGGGTGCCTATGCGCTGGATCCTGATATTCAGGTTATCGCCCCGTGGCGAGAATGGGATTTGAATTCCCGCGAAGCGCTGATGGACTTTTGTGAGAAGCATCAGATCCCTGTGGACTACAAGCGCGGGGCCAATAAGTCGCCGTATTCCATGGACGCTAATCTGCTGCACATCTCTTACGAGGGGGGCGGTTTGGAAGATCCTGCCAAACCCGCGGACGAAGGTATGTGGCGCTGGACGGTCGCTCCTGAAGATGCGCCGGATCAACCGCTGGAGATCGAGTTGACCTATGAATGCGGTGATCCTGTTGCTCTGGATGGTAAGCCATTGACGCCCGGCGCTATGCTGGCGGAGCTGAACCGTTTGGGCGGTATGCACGGTGTGGGGCGCTCGGACATCGTCGAGAACCGCTTTGTGGGCATGAAGTCTCGGGGTTGTTACGAAACTCCCGGCGGCACGATTTTGCTGAAGGGGCATCGGGCCATGGAGTCCCTCACTCTGGATCGTGAAGTAGGTCACCTGAAAGACGAGCTGATGCCGCGCTACGCCAAGATGATCTACAACGGCTATTGGTGGGCACCTGAGCGCAAAGCGCTGCAGGCATTGATCGACGAATCCCAGCGGCCGGTGAACGGGTCTGTGGTCCTCAAGCTGTATAAAGGTTCTGTTAGCGTGGTGGGTCGTAGCTCCAGTGACAGCCTGTACGATGCCGATGTGGTGACCTTTGAGGACGATCAAGGCGCCTACGATCAAAAAGACGCGGCTGGTTTTATCAAGCTCAACGCCCTGCGTCTGCGTTTGGGTGCCAAGCGTGGTCGTGACTACTCCTAGCCATTCGCTTGCGGCTCGGCGTACCGCGTCGTGACGACTGCCAATCTGCCCATCGGGGTTTTTGATTCCGGGATGGGCGGCTTGACGGTGCTGGCGGCCCTACGCCAGCGCTTGTCCCAAGAAGATTTTATCTACCTAGGCGACACCGCTCGCCTGCCTTATGGCACCAAGTCCGCTGATACCGTGGTGCGCTACGCGCGACAAGCTGCCGGTGTCTTGGTGGAGCGGGGTATCAAAGCCTTAGTGGTGGCCTGTAATACGGCGTCCGCCACGGCGCTGGCCGCTTTGGCTGACGAATTTTATCCGCTGCCGGTATTTGGCGTGGTGCAGCCTGGTGCCGCTGCCGCTTGTCAGGTTGCTGATGCCAGTGGAGTAGCGGTGCTGGCTACCGAGAGCACCATTGCTGGCGGTGCGTATCAGCGGGCCTTGCTTAATCGCGCGCCATCGCTGCCTGTGTTGGGCCGTCCGTGTCCGCTGTGGGTGACCTTGGCGGAGCAAGGAGACCAGGGTTCTGGGTTGGCCGACGCGATCTTGTTAGATGGCGTAAAGGGTCTGGTGAAATCCCCTCAGGTGCCGTCCCTGCCCTCAACGGTGTTGTTAGGCTGCACACACTTTCCGATCTTTCGCGCTGGACTCCAGCGTTTGCTGGGGGACGATGTAAACATCATCGATTCCGCGCAAACCACTGCGGCTACGGTTGCCCAGGCACTGGAGGCTGCGGGTTCGCTGTCCCAAGTTGGCGGCAGCAGTGTGTTTTTGGCCACCGATGGGGTCCAGCGTTTTCAGCGCGTGGGAGCCACGTTCCTAGGTGAGAGTCTGACAAATGTGCAGCTGGTGGATATTTGATTCCACAACACGGTTGGTTCACTCGTCAGTCTTATCCTTAAACTCGCACAGATCTTCAATGGTGCAGCTGCCGCAGCGGGGCTTGCGGGCGATGCAGACGTATCGGCCGTGCAGAATCAACCAGTGGTGTACATCGACTTTGAATTCTTCAGGCACTACCTTCAGCAGCTTATCTTCTACCTGTCGCACGGTTTTCCCCGGAGCGATTTTGGTGCGGTTGGATACCCGATAAATGTGGGTGTCCACGGCGATAGTAGGATGACCAAAGGCCGTATTGAGTACCACATTGGCGGTTTTGCGACCGACCCCTGGCAAGGCTTCTAGCGCTTCGCGATCTTCCGGTACCTCGCCATTGTATTGGTCCACGAGGATTTTGCAGGTCTTGATGGCGTTTTCTGCCTTGGTATTAAACAGGCCGATGGTTTTGATGTACTCCTTGAGGCCATCGGCTCCTAAATCGTAAATGGCTTTAGGTGTGTTAGCGGCGGCAAACAGTGGGCCTGTGGCCTTGTTCACGCCCACGTCTGTTGCCTGGGCTGAGAGCAGTACCGCGATCAACAGCTCAAAGGGCGAGCTGTAGGTAAGTTCGGTGGTGGGGTTGGGGTTGGCGTCCCGCAGCCGGGCGAAGATTTGCTGGCGTTTGTCGGCGTTCATAGGGTTTCCGCTTGGGTGTTCGATTGTGTCTTTGGGCTGGGACTCATCAGTCCTTGGGCCAGAGCAAAGAGCAGCCCGGCAATAATAAAGGCCCCTGGGGGCAGCAGAGCAAGGGACAGGGGGGGCGGAAATAGCGTCATCTGCCATTGGGCAGCGGCCTGCCCAAACAACATGTCCATGTTGGCCAACAGCGTGCCTTGCCCCAGCACCTCGCGCACGGCTCCTAACGCCAGCAACGCCAGGGCAAAGCCCACAGCGGTGCCAAGCGCATCCATCAGTGCGCGACCTACTGGCTGGCGTGAAGCAAAGACTTCCGCTCGACCCAAGATCATACAGTTGGTCACGATGATCTGTACGAACAGCGCGATACGGCTGTACAGGTCAAAGGCATAGGCCTCCAGCGCCATCACCGTCAGCGTGGTGAAGGTGGCAATGATCAACACGAAGCAGGGCAGTCGAGCTGCTTGAGGGATGATGCGCCGCAACAACGAAATAGATGTGTTGGAGCCGATGACGACGAAGGCGCTGGCCAATGCCAGGCCAGTGGCGTTGGCCACGCTGTTGCTCACGGCCAGCAGCGGGCACAGCCCCAGCAGTTGCATCCAAGCGGGGTTGTTTGTGATGGCCGCTTGGCGAAAATCGTTATGACTCATTGCTCTGCTCGCAGTTGTCTCGCTCTTGCTGATGGGCCACCAAGGTTTGGGCTTGTGCCGCCATGCTGCGCAGCGCTTTGTGAGTAATGGTGGCGCCAGTGATGTTGTCTAGGTCACCCCAGCTCGCGATGCTGGTGTCGTCCAAGTTTGGCAAATACGGGTCGACCTTGTGGTTGATGAAGTCCGCGATGCCCGGCGTTTCTTGATGGCGCGTTACCCGCAGGCGGATGTTGCCTTTTTCGAGCAAAGCAAGGTAGCGGATTGAGCCGGAATAGCCGTTGGCCGCGCTGCGTACAAATTGCCAGGGGCCGCAGGGGTTGGCGACGCCATTCTGCCAGCTCATATCTGTTGGTGCTTGCCGACCCAACAACTCGGACAACAGCGCCTGGGCCTGCCGAACTCGATTCGCTTCCACGGGTTCCCGGGTGAACTGATGGGTCTGGGTGAGAGCCAGGCCGCAGAGGCCACCAATCACCAGTAGCGCCAGTGTATTTGTGATCAAGTTACGCACGCTTGGCGTCTCCGAGGGCCAATTGTTGTCGGTGTAGCCGATTGAATAGGGGCGTGGTGCAGTTGGCGAGCAGTACGGCAAAGGCAATGCCGTCGGGCAGGTTGCCTTGGGTGCGAAGTAAAAACAGCAGACAGCCGATAAGCATGGCGAAAAGCACCTGATGTTGGGGACGGGCAGGATGGGTAACGGGGTCTGTGGCCACAAAGAACGCTGCTGCCACCGTGCCGCCGGTGGTCCAATGAAACCAAGGTGAACCCAGGCTGGCAGAGCTGCCACCGTCATGAAATATCCCGGCCAAGACACCAACGGTCACGAGCACGGTCAGCGGAATGCGCCAATGCATGACGCGCTGGTAAATGAGCCACACCCCGCCCAAGGCAAAGAGTCCCGCAGCTAGGGTCTGGGCGTTGTTGGCCAGTCGTCCGGTAAAAAACTCGTTGGCGGTAAGGTTGCCGCGATAGCGAAATTCACTCAGCAAGGTGGCGCCGGTTAGACCGTCGGTGGCGCCAGGCCACGAGGCTAAGGCCAACGGAAAGCTCAGCAAGATCACGGCGTAACCAACCATGGCGGGGTTAAAGATGTTTTGTCCCAGTCCGCCATAGGCGTGTTTTGCCAGACCAATGGCGGCCACGGCTGCTACGGCTAGAATCGTTGGCGACACGAAGGGCGGCAGACAAATGCTCATGATCACCGCGGCTAGCAGTGTGGTGCCGTCGCTGAGATCAAACTGGCGCTGGCGCGCGGCGGCGAAGCCGTAGCGCACCGTGGCACAGCCTACTTCTACCGCACAGCTCAGCAGCGCCAGCCAAGCGAGGTTCCAGAGGATGCCGACGCCGTAGGCGGCAGCCATGGCAATCACCCCTGGCAGCATGGCCAAAGTCACCCCGTTCATGACGCTGCCAGTACGGTTTGTGATCCAGTGGTTTTTTGTCCGATTGTTCATGACTGGCCCCTGCCAGTGTCCAAAGCGCTAGCGGTGGCGTTAGCGTCGCCAGCCCCCTTAGCTTTGCCCCGCAAGCGAGCCAGCCGCGCCGACCGGCGCTCATCGGCTTCGCTCTGTCTGGCAACCAGGCGTATTTCGTGGGCCGCGTACCGGGCTTTGATGCGGGTTTTCTCATGTGTCTCTGTCTGCCGCATCCTGCCCATCTGCTTAGCGTGTCCGAACCGAGCCGCCAGATTGATTTCGCTAGGGCATACCCGGTCACATAGCTTGCATTCGATACAGCGCTGCAAATCAATGGCTTCGGCGGCATCCCAGTCTTCGGCGGTGCTGAGTTTCAGCAATTGATCTGGTGCTAGGGCAACCGGACAGGCCTCGATGCACTGGCCGCAATTGATGCAGCCTTTGCCCAGTAGAGGTGGCGGCTGCAAGGTTTTGGGCAGCGGGCCAGGCTCCAAGCGGATGCAGTCCACGGGACAGGGCGCAACGCACAATTCGCAGCCTGTGCACTCGGCTTCGATCACCGAGTGCATAAATCCTTGGGCGCCTACGATGGCATCCACAGGACAGGGGTCCAAGCACAAAGTGCAGCCAATGCACGCGGCGGGATCGATAATGGCGATCAGCGGCTGGGGTTTTGAGGCAACAGCGTTGGCAGTCATTGGTGCCTGGTCGCCCATGAGGTCTTTTAGCTGTGCGATCAGATCCGTGCCGCCCGGTGGACACAGGTCAATGGCGGCGCCGTCGGCCACGGCCTCGGCGTAGGGTCGGCAGCCTGGGTGGCCGCATTGGGCGCATTGGGTTAGAGGCAGCATGGACTCAATACGGTCGGCAAGGGCGGTTTCGTCCTTGGGTATGCGACGCTGCAGCATCCAAGCGAATAAGGCGAAGAAAAAGAGCAGGCCAACGAGAAGCCCCGAGACCGGGTTGACGAAAAACTCTGGCGTTAGCATTAGCTGCCCACGCCTTGAAAACCCATAAAGGCCAAACTCATGAGGCCCGCGCTGATTAAGGCGATGGGGGTGCCAGCAAAAGCGTCAGGCAGGTCTGCTTGGTTAAGCTGTTCACGCAGAGCGCCGAACAACACCATGACCAAGGTAAAACCGCCGGCGGCGCCCACTGCAAAAACGAAGGTGGCGAGCAGGCTCAGGTCCTGATTGATGGCGAGTAACGTGACGCCCAACACGGCGCAGTTTGAGGTGATCAGCGGCAGATACACGCCCAAAACCTGGTGCAAAATCGGCGACGTTGCTCGCAGGTAGAGCTGAATCAACTGCACCAAGCCGGCGATAACGATGATAAAGACGATGATGTTGAGGTAGCCCAGGTCTAGGGGTAACAGCAAGTAGTGGTACAGCAGATGGGAACTGACTGCCGCCAGGGCAAGCACAAAGGTGGTGGCCAGCCCGGTAGCCAGCGCCGTGTCCACGCTGCGCGTGATGCCCATAAAGGGGCAGAGTCCTAAAAATTGGGCCAACACGAAATTATTGACCAGCAGCGCGCCAAACAAGATGAGTCCCAGTTCGGTCATGGCTGGGGCCCCGGCTTACTTCACGTCCATGCCGGGTTCTGCGCCGCTGTCTGCAGACAACAAAAAGATGTCAGCGCCGCCCGGACCCGCCGCCAGCACCATGCCTTCGGAAACGCCAAAGCGCATTTTGCGTGGCGCTAAATTGGCAACGACCACGGTTAAGCGACCCACGAGATCCTCGGCCTGATAGGCCGCTTTGATACCAGAGAATACCTGACGCTGGTGATCGCCTAAGTCCAGGCTCAGTTGCAGCAGCTTGTCTGCGCCCTCAACGGGCTGGGCGTCAATAATCCGCGCAACCTTCAGCTGCACTTTGGCGAAGTCGTCAATAGAAATGACTTCGGCTTCGGGCTGGCTCTTAGTCTTGGCGGCCTTTTCAGTTGTCCCGGCGCTGGGTTTGGCTTTTTCCTTGGCGGACTCGGGCTCTTTTGATGCTTCGATCATCTTCTCAATGTCAGCGCCTTCGATGCGTTGCAACATGGGTTTGAACTTGTTGATGGTATGGCCCAGCAGTGGATTCAGTGCATCGTCCCAACTTAGGGGCGTCACGTTGAGGAAGATTTCGGCCTTCTCTGCCGTGGCGGGAAGAATAGGCTTTAAAAACACTGCTAGGCAGCGAAACATGTTGATGGCCTGGCTGCACACCAAGTGTAAGGCGTCCCGTTGCTCGGGATCCTTGGCCATGTTCCAGGGTTCGTGTTTGGCAATGTATTGGTTAGCCGCATCCGCCAGGGCGGTGATTTCTCGCATGGCCTTGGCGGTGTCGCCCTGCTCGAACAGCTGAGCTATGGGCTCCACTTGATCGTGGAATTGGGTCATCAGCGCTGCGTCGTGGATTTGCTCGGCCAGCACGCCATCAAATTGTTTGACCAAGAAGCCAGCGCTGCGGCTGGCGATGTTAATGACTTTGCCTACCAGATCGGAGTTTACCCGGGCAGAAAAATCTTCCAGGTTTAAATCCAAATCGTCAGCGGTGCCATTGAGCTTGGCAGCAAAGTAGTAGCGCAAATACTCAGGATTCAAATGGTCCAAATAGGTCTTGGCCAAGATGAAGGTGCCTCGGGACTTGGACATCTTGGTACCGTCCACGGTAAGAAAGCCGTGGGTGTGTACTCGAGTTGGGGTGCGGAAATGGGATCCATCCAATACCGCAGGCCAAAACAGGGCGTGGAAATTGACGATGTCCTTGCCAATAAAGTGATGCACCTCTGCGCTGGAGTCCGGCGCCCAGAATTCGTCAAAGCTCAGCTCGCTGCGGCTGTCGCACAGGTTCTGAAAGCTCGCCATGTAACCGATGGGCGCGTCCATCCACACGTAAAAGTACTTGTCTGCGGTGCCCGGGATGGTGAAACCGAAGTAGGGAGCGTCGCGAGAAATGTCCCAAGCCCGCAGGCCATCGTCTAGCCACTCAGACAACTTGTTAGCGGTCTCGGTTTGTACCGCGCCGCTACGGGTCCAGGTTTTGAGGAAGTCGGTATACCGCGCTAGATCAAAAAAGTAGTGATCCGAATCGCGCATTTCTGGAGCGGCTCCGGAAAAAATCGATTTCGGTTCCAGCAGCTCGTTGGCGTTATACGTCGCGCCGCAGGCTTCACAGTTGTCACCGTATTGATCCGGGGTTTTGCACTTGGGGCAGGACCCCACCACAAAGCGATCTGCTAAGAACAAACCTTTTTCCGGGTCA
>JAYOSS010000070.1:0-3889 GCA_038139355.1 Gammaproteobacteria bacterium | reverse complement strand
CTGGGTAAAGATCAGTCCGGCTTCTTGCAGCCGGTTGTAGATCAACTCGGAATAGTGCTGATTTTCCGGCGAGTGGGTGGAGTAGTAATTGTCGTGATTAATCAGAAAACCCTGAGAATCGGCCAGGTGCAGTTGGCGCATGTTTTCCACCAGCGCCTCTGCTGTGACGCCTTCTTGCTCCGCCTTAATCATGGTGGCGGTGCCGTGGGTGTCATCCGCGCAGACGTAAATTGCCTCATTGCCGCGCATGCGCTGAAAACGAACCCAAATGTCGGTTTGGATTTGCTCCAGAACGTGGCCCAGGTGAATAGGGCCATTGGCGTTGGGCAGAGCGCTGGTGACTAGAATACGTCGAGACATGCTGGGCCTGAATTGATCGGTATAACGAGGGGCGCAATATACCGTGCCTGATCGCCCAAGGCAGCAACAATCCGGTTCTGGTCTAGGTTTAGACCGGGTGCTTTCACAGGTCCTCCACCAGCTTTTGCCCTACACTAGCGGTTTGGGTCGGTGGCAAGACTCAGGTAACCCTAAGGCGTCGACAAGCAAAGCGCCGCAATTAAGGTAAAGCGATGAAAGTAGAACAGTTTATTGACCCCTATGTAGGGCAATCCTGGGGCAGTTTGGGTGCGCGCATTTTGACCTCGGGCAATCAGATTTCTGTGACCTTGGGGTATCCCGCCGCAGGCTTGCGAGATTCTCTGGCGCGGCAGCTAGCGGACTTTTTGGGGGTTGATAGCGTTGATCTGCAGCTGAGCTTTGCGCCCGGGGGCGGCTCGGGCTTTGGTCAGGTGAAGCATCTGATTCTGGTCAGCAGCGGTAAAGGTGGTGTGGGTAAATCCACCACCGCCGTGAATTTGGCGCTGGCTTTGGATCTTGAGGGCGCCAAAGTGGGGTTGTTAGATGCGGACATCTATGGGCCCAGCCAGGGCATGATGCTGGGCGTGGCTGAAGGTCGTCGTCCGGATATCAAAGACGGTAAGTTCTTTGAACCCATACGCGCTCACGGCATAAAGGCCATGTCCATGAGCTTTATGACCACGGATAAGACGCCCATGGTTTGGCGTGGTCCCATGGCCAGCGGCGCGCTGCAGCAGATTTTGGGACAAACCCTGTGGGGTGATCTGGACTACTTAATCGTGGATATGCCTCCGGGTACTGGTGATATTCAGCTGACGCTATCGCAAAAGGCCCCGGTTTCTGGCGCTGTGATTGTCACCACACCCCAGGACATTGCGCTGCTGGATGCCATGAAAGGCATCGAAATGTTTGCCAAAGTGGACATACCCGTATTGGGCATAGTCGAAAACATGAGCATGCATGAGTGCGAAAACTGTGGGCACATCAGTCACCTGTTCGGTGCTGATGGCGGGCGCCGGGTTGCTGAAGAACTGGGTGTGCCGTTGTTAGGGCAGCTGCCTTTGGCTATATCCATTCGCGAGCAGGCTGATGGCGGTCAGCCTACGGTAAAAGTGGATCCAGATTCGCAAATTAGTGGCCTTTATCGGGACGCTGCCCGTAACATGGCGGCCCAGCTGTGGCAGGGCAGTAGCACCCATGCCCCGACCATTACCATGGTCGACGACTAGCACAGCGCAGCAACAACTCGCATCTAATGGAAGGCAGATGATATGACCATCAAATCCGATCGCTGGATCGTTGAACAAGCCAGCAAGGGCATGATTGAACCCTTTGAAGCCGGGCAAATCCGTACCAATGACAGCGGCGGCAAGGTCATTTCCTACGGTACCTCTAGCTACGGCTACGATGTGCGCTGTGCCAATGAGTTCAAGGTATTCACCAACATTCACTCAGCCACCGTGGATCCCAAAGCCTTCGACGAACGCAGCTTTGTGGACGTGCAGGGTGACTACTGCATTATTCCGCCGAACTCCTTCGCGTTGGCCAGTACCGTCGAGTACTTTCGTATCCCTGAAGACGTGCTAACGGTTTGCCTGGGTAAATCCACCTATGCGCGTTGCGGCATCATCGTCAATGTGACGCCGCTTGAGCCCGAGTGGGAAGGGCATGTCACCCTGGAATTTTCCAACACCACAACGCTGCCGGCGAAGATCTACGCCAACGAAGGTGTGGCGCAAATGCTGTTTTTTCAGTCCGATGAGCGTTGCGAAACCACTGACAAAGATCGGGGCGGCAAGTATCAGGGGCAGACTGGGGTGACGCTGCCTAAGACTTAGGCGTTGCTAGCGAATAACGATTTGCCCAGCCTCGGGCTGATGATCTGGGCTAACGATACGGCCAATGGTGACCGGCGCCTCGCCCTGTTCGCGCAACAAAGCCAGGGTCTGGTCAACATCGCTTTCTTTGACCATTAACAGCAGGCCGATGCCGCAGTTAAAGGTGGTCAGCATTTCCTGTTCCGATATGTTCCCGGCTTGCTGCAGCCAGGCAAAGACGTTGGGTCGTTTCCAACTGTTCACATCGATCAAAGCAGCCACATTATCTTGGGTGAATATCCGCGGGATGTTTTCGTAAAACCCCCCACCGGTAATGTGCACCATGCCATGCACATCTACCTGCTCCAGTAAGCGCCGCACTTGTTTGACGTAAATTCGGGTGGGTGCCATCAGTTCGTCCAGCAGGGTGTCATCTGGGACCAGCTCGGTACTTTCCAGTACCTTGCGGATTAACGAATAGCCATTGCTGTGAGGACCGGAACTGGGCAGGCCGATAATGGTGTCGCCCAGGCCGATTTTGCTGCCGTCGATGATTTTGGCTTTTTCCACGATGCCAATGGAAAACCCGGCTAGGTCGTATTCTCCATCGTTGTAGAAGCCTGGCATTTCTGCGGTCTCGCCGCCGGCCAAGGCGCAGCCGGCCAACTCACAACCTTTGGCGATACCCTTAATGACCCGCTCTGCCACATCCACATCCAGCTTGCCGGTGGCGTAGTAATCTAAGAACAAGAACGCCTCGGCCCCCACAACCAGAACGTCGTTGACACACATGGCCACCAGATCTTGGCCCACGCCGTCATGGCGGCCGTAATCTATGGCCAGTTTTAGCTTGGTGCCCACGCCGTCTGTGCCGGTGACCAAAATGGGACGCTCGTAGCCTTCCGGTAGCTCTGCCATGGCAGCAAAACCGCCTAACCCCCCAAGCATTTCAGGACGGCGCGTTGCTTTGGCAGCTGGCGCGATACGGCGCACCAGTTCAGCGCCCGCTTCGATATCCACGCCAGCACTTTTGTAGGTCAGGCCAGGGGTATTGCTATTATCGCTGTCAGTTTGGGACATGGGGAACTCGTCGGATAAAAGGGCAGTCTAACTCGCTGGGGGAAACTATTCGATTTATACCCAGAGATATCGGTAAGGGTTATTTGGGGGGTTGGGCCAGCACAAAGCTTAAGCTCAGCTCCAGCCAGCGCCGTAAGTCGCTATCCTCCTGCAGCCCCGCGGGCTGGATGTAAACGAATCCGGTCATGGTTCTGCCGGAACTCAGCATGGGCCTGCAGTGGGGGTCGGCTAGTGCTTCCTCATAGCGATTGGCGCCAACGCGCAAGATGAGACCGCCCTGATCGTCTGGGGTCGCGCCGGACTCGCCGCCGGGTCGAATTTTACCGCCAGACGCCGCGCCGGAAATGCCGCAGGTCATATGGCCGTTGACCATGGTCATTAAGGCGCCAAACATGCGGCGCTCATAGATGTCGGCAAATTCCGCCAGCTCCATCAGGGTTTCTCGAACCCTTTGGGCCAACCCTTCGTCGATGACCATGGCTCTCCTCTAGAAAATTACCCAAACGTCCATTTACCACCAAGCACGCCACTGTATGGCATAAAGCCAAGGACAAAAACACGCACAAACGAATAACTCCGCTACACTGTGAGGCCTGACAACCATAGTTTTGATGTTCCATGTTCAACCGTCG
>JAYOSS010000069.1:0-11747 GCA_038139355.1 Gammaproteobacteria bacterium | reverse complement strand
GGTTAGTTGCTTGGCGCCCTTACCGGCGATGTCCTCAAAATGAATGGTCTTCCGATTTAGGTAAAACCCGGCCAAGGCGTCCATGTTGTGTCGGGTGGCCACGCTGTTAAGCACATAGGACTGCAGCATGGTGTCGTGGATGGTCCCTTGAATGGTGACCCCGTAGCGGGCAAGCACGCTCATGTCGTACTTGAGATTTTGACCGACTTTGGCGATCTCGGGATTTTCCAGTACCGGGGTTAGTGCGCTCAGAGCAGCTTCTAGAGAAATTTGGTCCGGGGCACCAGGATAGTCGTGAGCAACAGGCAAATAAGCGGCTCGTCCGGGGGCAATAGCAAAGGAAAAGCCCACTAACTCAGCGTCCATGTAGTTGATACTGGTGGTCTCGGTATCCACCGCGATCAGGTCTTGTGCGTTGAGTTGGTCCACCCAGGCCTGTAGCTGCTCCTCGTCCAGAATCAGGTCGTAGTCGGTTTCCTGCGAGACCGCTGGGGCAGCGGATTCTTGTTCTGCTTCCCCTACAGCGCCGGCGCCAGAGTCCAGCTCTTGGAGCCAGGATTTAAATTCGAATTCACGATAAAAATTCACAAGGGTTGCATTGTCGGGTTCACTGGGAATCAGATCTGCAAAGGTTAGTGGCAGGTCTACATCGCACTTGATCTGAGTGAGGGCCCGGGAAAGGGGCAACTGATCTAGACTATCCCGCAGGTTTTCGCCAATTTTGCCTTTAACTTCGTTAGCCCGGGCCATAAGCGCGTCCAGGGAGCCATATTCGTTCAACCACTTAGCTGCGGTCTTGGGTCCCACCTTGGGCACCCCTGGAATGTTATCCACGCTATCGCCCATGAGAGCCAGGTAATCAACAATTTGCTCTGGCAGAACACCAAACTTCTCTTTGACCCCTTCGGCATCCATGGTGGTTTCGGTCATGGTGTTGACCAAGGTCACATAGGGCGTGACGAGCTGGGCCATATCTTTATCGCCGGTGGAGATCACCGTTGCCTGTTTTGACGCTGTGGCTTGAGCGGCGTAGGTGCCAATCACATCGTCTGCCTCCACCCCTTCAACCATAATAAAGGGCAGCCCCATAGCCTTGATCATTTGATGCAGGGGAGCAATTTGTTCGCGCAAATCGTCCGGCATGGAGCTGCGATTGGCTTTGTACTGGTCATACATGTCGTCGCGAAAGGTTTTTCCCGGCGCATCAAACACCACCGCTAGCGGGCTGTCGGGATAATCTTTCGCCAGACGCCGCAGCATACTGATTACACCGCGAATGGCTCCTGTTGGATGGCCGCTGGAGCTGCGTAAGTCCGGAAGGGCATAAAACGCGCGAAATAGGTAAGAAGAACCATCCACAAGCACAACAGGGCCATGGCGCTGATCCGTTTTCGACGTTAGATTACCTTCCACCAAAAGCTCCTGTAGCTCGTTTAGCAATACCAGATGGATTATGGCCCGACTTTTACCAACACCGCCAGAACGTGTCCTGCTTGGCAACCGCATAAGCCGTTTGTTTCGCTGCCTCGTACCCATCCTTGGCGCCTTGGCCCTGGCGTCTGTGAACCCGGCCTATGGCGCACAACGTGGACCCGATGTTGTGGTGATTGCTGAAGAGGACCAAATGATCTACGAGTTCCGGCAAAACGGTCAGCTGCGCATGATTCGTGTCGTGCCGTCTTTTGGAAAACCCTATTACCTGATACCCAGGGACCCCACAAAGGATGATGGTGATTTGCAGCGAGTCGAAAGCCTGGTGCCTAGCTGGGTGCTGTGGGAATTCGAATAGTCGCCTCGTTATTCCACCTGCAGCAGATACAAGCCGAAATACCCGTTTTCATCCAGCCAATGCTCTGGGCACCTGTAGCCAGACTTTTGCGCCAGGGCCAGGAACTCTGCCGGCGCATATTTGTAAGAATTTTCGGTATGCAGCAGCTCCCCTTCGGTAAAGGCAAAGACCTCATCCTGTATATCCACACGCTGAGCAGTGGTGCTGCGCAAAAACATTTGGATGCAGCCTTTGCGCTCGTTGTAGCGAGCCAGATGCTGGAACTGTTCGGTTTGAAAATTCGCTCCCAGCGTGCGGTTCAAGTGCTCAAGCGCGTTCAAATTAAAGGCTGCCGTTACGCCCTGAGCATCATCATAGGCCCGCTCCAATACCTGCGTGTCTTTTTTGCAGTCCACGCCAATCAATAGGTGACCGCCGGGGCCTAATGTTGCGGCCACCCGCCGTAAAAATTGTCCGGCTTGCTCTGGTTCAAAATTACCAATGCTGGAACCGGGGAAAAACCCGACATGATGCAAGCCTGCCACTTGCTCTGGCAGGCGCATTTGTTGAGAAAAGTCCGCGCAAACCGGAAAAACGCTCAGGGCATCAAAGTCCTGGGCTAACCGGCGAGCATTGCTCAACAGATAATCCTTGGAAATATCCACGGGGACATAAGCTGAGGGTGCAAGGGCCTGCAACAGCTTGCGGATTTTTACTGACGAACCGCTGCCGTATTCGATGACGCAACTGCCATAACCGATATGCTGAGCGATTACCGGCAAGTGAGCGTCAAACAGACTCATTTCAGTCCGGGTGGGGTAATACTCTTCCAGCTGGGTGATGGCATGAAAAAGCTCAGAGCCCCGTTCGTCGTAAAAAAATTTCGGCGACAGAGATTTGGCCGACTGCCGCAAACCTGCTCGCACCTCTGACCACACATCGTCAATCTGAGGATGTAAATCGAGAAAAGCTAGCGGTTGATTTGCAGCGCTCATGAGTCTCTCGCCAAGCGAATGCCGCTGAACTGCCACGCGTCTTTGGGGTAGAAAAAATTACGGTAGCTGGCGCGAATATGGGACGTTGGCGTAGCGCAAGAGCCGCCTCGAAGTACCCACTGGCTACTCATGAACTTGCCGTTGTATTCACCCAGCACTCCCGGTAGCGGCCGATAGCCTGGATACGGCCCATAGCTGCTGCTGGTCCACTCCCATACATCGCCAAAAAACTGTTTGCCTACTCCCGAGATGGCCTTGGGGTGATAGTCGCCCTGTTCCACGAAGTTACCCTGGATGGGCAATGTGGCCGCGGCGAATTCCCATTCGAATTCCGTGGGCAACCTAGCCTGTGACCAAGCGGCAAAGGCCGCGGCCTCGTATCCGCTGACATGCACCACTGGCGCCTGTAGATCCAGCGGCTGCAAACCTGTGTTCAACCCATACTCCTGCCATGCGCCATCCTGATGACGCCAATACAAAGGGTGATGAGTAGATCGGCTCTGCAGCTCAGCCCATGCCTCGGACAGCCACAAGTCGGCTCTTTGATAGCCCCCATCTTCTATGAACGCCAGATACTCGCCGTTGGTTGTCAGCCGATCCGCTAGGGTATACGCACCAATAAAAGTGCGATGCCTTGGCAGTTCGTTGTCAAAACAAAAGCCCGGACCAGCGCCAATGTCCACTAAACCTGGGTCATAGAAATCAAACCCAAGGTCTGCTGCCTGAGACCCGCTGCCTTCCTCATGGACCGCCGCTGCTTGAGGCGTCGACGTGAGCGCCGGGTAGAGGGGGTTATGGCCAAGGTTGTACTTCATATCGGTGAGCAGCAGCTCTTGATGTTGCTGCTCATGATGCAGGCCCAGCTCCAATAACCTCACAAGATCGGGCCAAGAAGGCGTGTCCTGGGCCGAGCCCAGTAGCGCGCAGACCCGAGAATCCACGTGTCTCCGGTAATCGTGCACCTGGCTTACGGTAGGCCTGGATAGATGCCCCCGTCTCCAGCGAGGGAAGGGTTCGCCAACACCGTTGTAATAGGAGTTGAACAGGTGCTCAAACAGGGGATGGTAGGGCTGCCATTGATCGTCCCAGACTTTGAGCAAAAAGGTGTCAAAAAACCAGGTGGTGTGTGCAAGATGCCACTTGGGCGGGCTGGCATCGGGCATGGGCTGAACGCCATAGTCCTCGATTTCCAGACCGGCGCACAGTGTTTCGCTGGCCATGCGGATGCGCCGAAAAGTTTTTGTGGCCGTTTGCGCATTGGCGAAAATCAAGGGGGCCGGCAGCGGACCTGAATCCGTTGTCTCTTGCCGAGAATGTGTGCCCACGCCCATAAACCGCCCTATTCAGGAATGAATCATTGACCTCACGCGCAATGGTTGCTTTCCAGTGCGCTTTTGACGCGGTCTTTGTGCCCAGTGACGGGGTTATCGCCCATCAAAATGCGGTATCTAAAACTGCGCTGCCAATGTTTGAAAGGTCAGCCTAATGGTCTCAGCATCATGAGGCAACTTGATGAAGCCGTGGTAGTGGCCTCGGGGATTGATGATCACGATGTTACCCGTGTGATCCACGGTGTAGGCATCCTCGGCCTCAGACCCAGAACTAGAACTGGGAGCGCTTGCCCCAGCCAAGGGCACTTTTGCGAAGGCTACGTTGAGCTGGCTGGTCAACGTCACCAGATCCTGACGAGAACCCGTGACGCCGAGAAACCGGGGTGAAAACGCTGTCGCATAGTCTCCAAGACGATCTAGTGAATCCCGATCTGGATCTACGGACACCAAAATACCCTGAAATTGGGCCGCCAATTCCGGATCCTGGGCCTGCAGCGCTCGGTCAACCGTACCCAGCACCGCCATGCTGGTGGGGCAGACATCAGGACAGTTTACAAAACCGAAAAAAACGAAGTTCCAGCGGCCCTGAAGATCTTCCCGCACAAAGGGTTGGCCGGTGTGCGACTGCAGCTCAAAGGGCGCGATATCCCTGGGCGTCGGTAAAATGAACACCCCTTTGCTGCGCATCTCTTCTTCTGAAAGCTGAGGCACCCGCAACACACTGATGACAAACATCACCAGCACGATGGAAATAAAGGCGAGGCAAAGCAGAACGGTGGCTTTAACGGTATTCATGCATCAAACCGATATAGGGGTCATTTGAATAGGCGCTTCCAGTCCAATACCCAAAAATAGGTAATGGTCTACCAGCATTAACAAAAACAAGGCGCCCAGATAGATGATGGAGTAGCGGAAGGTCTCCATGGGCGCTTTTTCATTTTTATTCAGCATGAGCACAATCGCCCAGTACAGAAAACCCGCACCCAGGGCCAGCGCACCGGCCAAATAAATCGGTCCGGACATCGTAATCACAAAAGGCAGCACCGAGGCGATGACCAACAAAATGGTGTAAAGCAAAATATGCAGCCGGGTGAACGCTTCGCCATGGGTGACTGGCAACATGGGCATGCCAACGTCGGCGTATTCGTCTTTGCGTTCCAACGCCAAAGCCCAAAAGTGGGGGGGTGTCCAAGCAAATATGATCAGCACCAGCAACAGACCACCCGGATCAATGCTGTTGGTCACTGCCGTCCAACCAAACAGCGGGGGCGCGGCACCAAACAACCCGCCAATTACAATATTCTGGGGCGTAGCGCGCTTCAGATACAAGGTGTAGATAAAGCCGTACCCCACCCAAGAGGCCAAATTCAACCAAGCCGTTAAGGGGTTCACGAAGAACCAAAGGAGACCCATGCCCACCAACCCGGTTATGGCACAAAAGACGATGGCCTGTTGATTGTTTACCCGACCCGTTGCAATGGGTCTGTCATCAGTACGCGCCATTTGGGCATCGATATGCTGATCCGCGATGTGGTTGACCACCGCCGCTGAGCCTGCCACCAAGGCAATACCCAGACTGCCAAATAGTAGGATTTGCAGCGGCACCGCCCCAGGGGTCGCCAAAAACATACCGACGATGGCGCACAACAGCATCAGCACCACTACCCTGGGCTTGCATAGCTCAAGATAATCTTGCCAAGTGGCCGCGGCCGCTGCGTCACTCATGGTTGCGTCATACTCAGGCATCGCTCTGTATAGCTTTCAGTCGGGGCGCGAAGTTTATAGTAACCAGCACCAGCAGCAACAGGGCGCCTACGGTGTTATGGGCGGTTGCGTTGAGCAGGGGCAACACCCAGATGACGTTAAGAATACCCAAGGTAATTTGGGCCAGCAGTGCCGCCAGCAGCGCGTAACCCACCACCGCCACCTGACGAATCAGCTGCAGGGCTAGCGCACCCACCACCACCAGCACCACCAGCGCACCGATTCGATGAACCCAATGAATGGCCATACGCGCCTCACTGGTCATCAAGCCGCCCAAATAGCTCGGGCCAACCTCTTGAAACACGTTGAACCCTTGCTGCAGATCCATGGGTGGGGTGTAGGTGCCGTCGCAGCTAGGAAAATCGTAACAGGCCAGAGCCGCATAGTTAGAAGAGACCCAACCGCCCAGGGCGATTTGGATCACTACGGCCACAAAGGCCACCGTCGCGAGCAGGGACGGTGCAGGCAGCGCTTTAACGATCTTGGCTAGGCCTCCCTGTCGTAAGTACAAAAGCCAGATCAAGCTTAGGGTGGTAAAGCCACCGAGCAAGTGACCCGTGACCACTTGGGGCCAGAGCTTTAGGGTTACTGTCCAAGCCCCAAACGCGGCCTGACAGAGAATCACCGCCATCAATACGGCGGCGAGTTTGAGTGGGGTGTCCTCTTGGTGACGCCCTCGAATCGCTTTTGTCAAAATCAAGGCGACCAACAACAACAACGCCCCAGCAATGTACCTGTGACCCATTTCCCACCAGGCCTTTGCAACTTCCACCGGAGCATCGGGATACAGCGCTTCGGCAGCAGTAATCTTGTGCGCTTGTTCCGGCACTGTTAGAAACCCGTAACAACCGGGCCAGTCTGGACAGCCAAGCCCAGCATCCGCAAGCCGGGTATAAGCACCGACGGAGACCACCAACAACGCAAAGATGAAGCCAAAGCCCGCGAGCTTTCTGATTTGTGAATTAACCAATTTGAGACACCTTAAGTAGTCGTTTGAGATCTGCCAGCAACAGTTTGGGGTCCATATCCAGTGGGTAGTGGAAAACCAGATTGCCGTTGGGGTCGACGATATATATTCCCTGCTGCAGCTGATTTTGCCGAGCTGCTATGCGCAGCAGGTCCGGCTGGTCTTCGGGAACAACAAAATCTGACGCCGTGGTAATGCCGCGACGCACTCGGTTAGATTCTTTGTTCAGCAATATGTGGGCAGCTCTGAGCTTCTGCAATGCCTGCGTACATACACCATCGCAGGCGTCCGCCACCGTCCACAGCCACCACTGACCTGATGTTGACAACACGGCACCGTCTTCGGTTCGCCACTGCAGCTGCTCAATAGTCTGGGTGGGTTGAACAAAGCTGC
This sequence comes from Gammaproteobacteria bacterium, assembly GCA_038139355.1. Classification (GTDB taxonomy): domain Bacteria; phylum Pseudomonadota; class Gammaproteobacteria; order Pseudomonadales; family Azotimanducaceae; genus UBA4421. The sequence continues at coordinate 4,529 of JAYOSS010000069.1, read as the reverse complement.
CATTATTGACGGTGCCCCAACCACCCCCGGTTTTCGCGGCGTAGAACAGCGCATAAGACCCACCTAGTGAACACAGCGCCATGATCAAAATAATGATTAACTGCCGACGTCCACTAGCAGCTTTGGCAGGTTGAGGGTTTTCCATCGTTATCTCTACTGTTATTGAGTGAATGTTGCGCCTTTGTGCATAGCGCCAACGGCCTTATTAAGTGGCAGAACCGCGGGAGCGTTGCTGGGTCATGCCGATATAGCAATATCCCAGGGTCAACACTACGGCGAGGCCAAACCAGGTCGCTGCATAACCATTGTGTTTGTCCGCAGACAATCGGGTGGCAAAGGGTGCAGCGACAAGTACACCTGGTTGTCCCGGTTCTAAACGTAACTCCGTTGGCCACGTATCGGCCAATTCAGCCATGCGCTGGATATCGGCTCGTTGTATGACTTTGGGCCAACCCGGGTTCCACGCTTCGTCGCCCCACACCGGAATCAGACCCGTATCGGGCCACACGGTTGCGGTTAATGAAATATCGCCCGATGGCGTATCGATCACTGGCAGGGTCGTTCGGCCTTGAGAAGTGATAAAGCCTCGATTCAGCAACAGGCGCCCCTGCTGCTCATCGTTAAAGACTTGGTATACCCAATAACCTACGTTCCCGTCGTTAACCTGATTATCTAACAGAAAGAACTCCGGGCGATATCGGCCGGCCAGACGCAATGCTTGAAAAGGCTGGGACAGTACCTGGGACGTTACCCTTACCGGCAACTCCGTCAGTTTGGCCAAATACGCGTTCTCTAAACGGCGCTTTTGCTCTGCACGATCCAGCTGCCAAGATCCCAGCGCAATGAGCAACGGCAGCATCACGAAGAAGAGTAGGGTCATGGCCCAGCCCGGCTTAAAGTTCATCATCACCTGACGCTCACACGCCGCTGATACAATGTGCGCAAATCCGTTTGGAGTTGAGTCCCAGTGCTGAAAATTATCATCGTCATCTTATTGATTTGCGTCATCCTCAGCCTGATGAGCGGCCTGGTTTTCTTATTCAAAGACACGGGCAAGCCCGATAGTCGCCGTCTTTGGTATGCACTGGGTGTGCGAATCACCTTCGCTACATTACTGGTGTTAACCATTGGTTATGGATTCTACACCGGTGAACTGCGCATGGGCCTCAACGCACCGTGGCACGGCAGCACCCCGGAACAAAGCCCATCAACGCCTTAACGCACATTTTGCAACCGGTGATGTTGATACCAACAGCTTAAGCTAGTGAACGCAAAAAAGGGGCATATGCCCCTTTTTTTGGCCAGTCGGCCAGCAAGTTCCTTGATGTTGACCTAGATCACGTATACGAAGATGAACAGGCCAACCCAGACCACGTCAACGAAGTGCCAATACCAGCTTGATGCTTCAAACCCAAAGCAATCCTTCGGCGAGAAGTGGCCCTTAAAGGCTCTGAACAGCTGAATCAACAACATGAACGTGCCCAAGGTCACGTGGAAGCCGTGGAAGCCCGTTAGAATGAAGAACGTCGATCCATAGATGCCGCTACCCAAGGTCAGGCCCAGCTCCGTGTAGGCATGAATGTACTCTTCAACTTGAAGCACCAAGAAGATTGCCCCCAACAACACAGTCAGGCCTAACCAACCGATCAATTTATTGCGGTTTTGCGCCTTAATGGCATCGTGGGCAAAGTGCACGGTAACGCTGGAGCTCAGCAGAATCACCGTGTTGTAGAAGGGCAGATACGCACTCCAAGCGCTGACATCGGTAACGCCCGGCGCAGCCATGCTTTGTCGCGGATTATCAAAAAGTGCTGGATCCGGGTTTTGCACCACCGGCCATGTCGCTTCAAAAGCTGGCCATAGGTAGTTGGTGATGCCTTTTTCGCCTTCTCCGCCCAGCCATGGCACGACGAAGGAGCGCACGTAGAACAGTGCACCAAAGAATGCGGCGAAAAACATGACCTCTGAGAAGATAAACCAGCCCATACCCCATACATAGGAACGCTGCACAGATTCGTTGTTTAGCCCAGCGGTATTTTCTTCGATAACCTTGGCGAACCAGCTGTACAGAACTAAGGCAACAATCGCAAAACCAATGGTTGATTGGGTTGTATCCCCAACACCACCTGCATTGACATCGTTCAACCACCCAGCAAGGCCGGTGACCGTTAACATCAATCCAAATGCCAGAAATACCGGATACCAACCGGACTCCGGTACGTAATAAATCGACTTATCAACCTCTGCCGAATTGGCCATGAGACTCCTCCAATAACCTATTAACTATCCGCCAGCCGATGTCAGCTGGTCGGGGGCGCCGCTACGTTGAACGGCAGATATATCCACGCGGTCGGTAATATCAAACAAAGCATAGCTAAGGTTGATCGTTCCTACGTTAGCCGGCAACTCTCGCCCCACGATGAATCGCATGGGCATCTCTATTTCTTCTCCAGGTCCTAACAGTTGCTGCTCAAAGCAGAAACATTCGGTCTTGTGGAAATAGTCCGTTGCCGAAAAGGGCACCAGCGAGGGTATCGCTTGTGCAACCATGGTCTTGTTCGTCGTGTTTTTGACAAAAAAACTGACGGTTTTAACTTCACCAGGATGGACCCTCACCGCACCCTGTTGAGACCAAAACTTCCACGGCATACCCTCATTGGTATTCGTCAAAAAGTTCACCTTAATCAGCCGAGACCGATCAGGCGCTGTGCTTGCTTCTTCATACACATAGGGCCCACCGGTCTTACCGTTGAGCCCTGTGACTTCGCAAAACAGGTCATATAGCGGTACGAGAGCAAAGGCGAACCCGCACATGCCGAGCACAATCAACGATGTTTTACGCACCGTTTTTTTGATCCCGGCCTGTTGCGATTGCTCTGTCATCGTACTTCTAGGCTGGGCGCTTTAGCCCAAGACCTCTTCATCCTTCACAACCGGTGGTTGTGTGAAGGAGTGATAAGGCGCTGGGGACGGCAGCGTCCACTCAAGTCCCTTGGCACCTTCCCAAGATCGGCCTTCCGCCGGCTGGCCGGAGCGCAGAGACTTGATGATCACGTACAGGAAGAACACCTGAGACAGACCGAAAATAAACGCGCCAACGCTGGAAATCATGTTGAAGTCGGCGAACTGCAGCGGATAGTCGGGAATACGGCGGGGCATACCAGCCAAGCCCGAAAAGTGCTGCGGGAAAAACGTGATGTTTACGCCAATGAACGACAGCCAGAAATGGATCTTGCCCAATGTCTCGTCGTACATCTTGCCGGTCCACTTGGGGAACCAGAAATAGACCGCCGCAATGATGGAGAACAGGGCGCCAGGCACCAAGACATAGTGGAAGTGAGCCACAACAAAGTAGGTGTCGTGGTATTGATAGTCCACTGGCGTGATGGCCAGCATCAGACCCGAGAAGCCGCCCATGGTAAACAGTACGACAAAGGCCACAGCAAACAGCATAGGCGTTTCAAAGGTCATGGAACCGCGCCACATGGTCGAGATCCAGTTGAAAACCTTCACGCCGGTAGGGACTGCAATCAACATGGTGCTGTACATAAAGAACAGCTGACCCGCGAGCGGCATTCCTACCGTGAACATGTGGTGTGCCCAAACGATAAAGGACAAGAATGCGATGGACGCCACCGCGTACACCATAGAGGTGTAGCCGAACAGGCGCTTACGGGCAAAGGCAGGAATGATGTGCGAGACAATGCCGAAAGCGGGCAGAATCATGATGTACACCTCTGGATGGCCAAAGAACCAGAAAATGTGCTGGAACATGACTGGGTCGCCGCCACCTGCCGCGTTAAAGAAGCTGGTGCCGAAGTGAATATCGAACAGCATCATGGTGACCGCGCCGGCCAGTACAGGCATTACCGCGATCAGCAGATAGGCAGTGATCAACCACGTCCATACAAACATGGGCATCTTCATGAGCGTCATGCCTGGGGCACGCATGTTCAAGATGGTTGCGATGATGTTAATGCTGCCCATGATGGATGACGCACCCATTAGGTGAACCGCAAAGATGAAGTAGGTGACTGATGGCGGTGCGTATGTCGTAGACAGCGGCGCATAGAAGGTCCAGCCAAAGTTAGGACCGCCACCTTCCATAAACAGGGTGGAAATCATCATGCCGAAGGCAAAGGGCAGAATCCAAAAGGACAGGTTGTTCATGCGGGGCAGGGCCATATCTGGAGCACCAACCTGCATAGGAATTAACCAGTTCGCCAAGCCCACAAAGGCCGGCATGATGGCGCCAAAGACCATGATCAATCCATGATTTGTCGTCATCTGGTTGAAAAACTCTGGCTGCACAAACTGCAGTCCGGGCTGAAACAGCTCCGCGCGAATAACGAGAGCCAGCACCCCGCCCACCAAGAACATGGCAAAGCTGAACCACAAATACAGTGTGCCGATGTCTTTATGGTTGGTGGTAAACAGCCACCGCTTCAGGCCCTTTTCGGGACCGTGTGCGTGATCGTCGTGATGATCTGCGTGAATAACTTCGCTCATGACTATTCCTTACTGACCGT
>JAYOSS010000068.1:0-12115 GCA_038139355.1 Gammaproteobacteria bacterium | reverse complement strand
CTGCAGGGCTTGGCGCAGTTTGAGATTGCTGGTGGGGTGTTCTGGGCGATGGTTCATTTCCATAAAGAAGACGGTGCCGTCTCGATGCTGGCGAATCTGCCAGCCCAAGCGCATGGCTTCCGTTAAGTTCTCCGCTTGCAGACCGGTCGTGGCGATTTTGGCGTCTTTGAAAAAATTCAGTGAGGCCGTGGCGTCTGAGGTGATGTAAGGCACGTGAATGGCGTCCAGATGAATCTCATCCTGATTCCAGTAGTGGGGGTTGCGCTCAAAAGTCATGCTAGCGCCATGCACCCAGCGGCTAATGACGAAGGGCCCGTTGTACAGAAGCTGGTCCGCCTCAGCGCCAAAGCGGCCTTGGGTGGCGTTATAAAAGTCCTCCCGAATAGGTAAAAACGATGGGAACACCAGCATCTTGGCAAAAAAGGGCACTGGCCGGGCGAGCTCTACCACCAAGGTGTAGGGGTCTGGGGCGAAGACTCCCAGCTCTTCGGGTTCTAGCTCGCCCTGATTGATGGCTTCAGCGTTTTTGATGGCAAAGAGCAGAAAGGCGTATTGAGAAGCGGTTTCGGGTTTTAGCGCGGTTTGCCAAGCGAACACAAAATCCGCCGCGGTGACCGGCTTCCCATCACTCCACCTGGCATTGTTGCGCAACCAAAAGGTGGCGTGAGTTGGAGTCACTTCCCAGCGCTGGGCCACGGCGCCTTCCAAGCGATCATCAAGGCCCATGCGCACTAAGCCTTCCATCACATGGCCCAGCACCATGCCTGATATCGCATCCGTGGCCCGGCTGCTGTCCAACTGAGGGGGCTCTTCTCGCAGCGTGATGGCGATGCTGTTGTTCGCTGGGTCCACCGCAGTTGTGTTTTGGTTGCCGCCACTTAGCGCGCTGCCCGCGTAGTGCAGGGTGAACATCAGCGCTACAACGGCGATGAAGGCCAACGCAAAAAATTGGGCTAATTGCTTATTGGGTGAGGAGGTGCTGATGGGCAGATTCCTGAAAAAACAGGCCCAGATAGTGGCGTAAATTGTCGGGTATGCCAATGCAGCATAGCCCTAGAATGTCGACTAGCTGGTTTGTCGCAGCAAGTTGCTGACCACACGCTCTAGGTGCATCAGTGAATTGCATTCTTCCACCTGGTGGGAGTACGCCCCGTACTTACGCATTTCCGAGTCGCCGGTGTTCCAAGCGAGCTTGGCTTCAGGATTCAGCCAAATGACGCGCTTGGAGCGGTCGTACAATTCTTTGAGCACTTCGGCGTGGGCCTCGCCATGGTTGTTGCGGGCATCGCCCAAAATAATGATGGTGGTGCGGTTATCCACATCGTCGAGGCACAGCTTTTTGAAGTCTAGGAGTGCTTGGCCATAGTCCGTGGAACCACCGCTATAGTCGTGCAGGGTCTTGGCGATAGCGTCTTCGATCTTGTTGCGATTGAACAGTTCCGTGACTTCAGCCAAGTCTGACGAAAAGGCGAAGCTGCGCACCTTGGGCATGACCTCATCTAGGCTGTACAAGAACATCAGCATGAAGCGGGCGTAGTTGGCCACAGACCCAGAAACGTCACAGATGGCAAAGACCTTGGGTCGATCCACCTTTACGGATTTCCAATACAAATCAAAAATGGCGCCGTCGTAGGACATGTTGTTACGCAAGGTTTTGGGCACATTGAGTTGGCCACGTTTAAACACTTTGCGCCGGCGGCTGTGCAGGGTGCTCAGCTTTTTCGCCATTTTGTAGACCATTTCTTGAATCAGGCGAAAGTTGCGATGTTCAACATTGGACAGCTTTACCGAGCGGAGCATTTCTTCGCGTAAACGCTTGCCAGAAACATCGGCGTTAAGCATGAACTGCTGTTCTACGTAGTCGCGCACTTGTTCGCGCAAAAAGTCTCGTCGCTGTTTAAGCTGCTGGCCAAGGCGTCGAGCAGGCACTCGGGAATCTACACGCAGGTCGCTGATTTCTCGGTTTAAGTCTGGCAAGCCCATATGGTCCATGATGCGTCGAGCGTAGAGACCCTTCTGGGTGAAGATCTGAATCTCCCGCACGTTGATGGCTTCCCCAGCCTCTGCCATGGACTGAGCCAGCTCCACCCGGGAATCTGCCATCAGCAGCTTGCCTAGGGGTGATGAGGCCTCGGTAACCGCGCCGGGTCCTAGGTCAGCTTCTTCCTCTTCCTCGTACAGGTTGTTCTGCTTGGACTTGGATTTAGACTTCTTTTTGCCCTTGTTCTGCATTTGCGGATCGCCGCCCGCGCCGCCGCCTTCACCCCCTTCGCCGCTTTCGTCACCTTCCTGATCACCTAGTTCGGCATTGTTGGCTGCGCTGGCGTCCCCTCGCACATCCTGAAACTGAAAAAACTGGTCGAAGCAGGCGTCGAAGGTTTCTTTTTCGTCAGCGGTTTTTGGCAGCACCATGGACAGCGAACGTTTGAGGTGCGCTTTGTCGGCATAGCCCACCAGTTCCACGGCGCTGATCGCATCGAGAGTTTCCGCGGTGGATACCCGCACCTCTGCATTTCGCAGGGCGCGAATAAAGTTACTGATGGTGCGGTCCATGCCCATGGTTGGCTAGCCGCTGACTTTGGCGGTTAGGGCTGGCACTTCGCTTTTGACGTTATCAATGTCCTCTTGGAATTTGAGAATGACATTGAGGGTGTCTTTGACCATGTTGGCATCCAGCGCTTCGGCATGCAGTAGCACTAGCGTGCGAGCCCAGTCGATGGTCTCCGAAATGGCAGGCATTTTTTTCAGGTCCAGATTTCGCAGCTCGTGGATAAAGGCCACCAGTTGTTTTTGCAGCGCTGGCGGAATCTCTGGTACCCGGGCCGCAATGATGCGCTGTTCGATCTCCACGTCGGGAAACGGAATGTACAAATGCAGGCAGCGCCGCTTCAGTGCATCGGAGATTTCCCGGGTGTTGTTAGATGTCAAAAAGACCAGGGGTGGCTCAGCGGCTGCCTTGATGGTGCCAATTTCTGGAATGGACAGTTGATAGTCGGACAAAATTTCCAGCAGCAAGGACTCAAACTCATGGTCCGCTTTGTCAATTTCGTCAATCAGCAGAATACAGCCGTCCTCTTCTTTCAACGCCTTCATCAAAGGTCGAGGCTCCAGAAATTCCTCAGAGAAGAAGATGTCGCCAAAGTTATGCAGCTGCTGCACAGACTCTCTGAAGCCCTTGGCGTCGCCCAGTACTTCGTTCAGCGCTTCTTTTAACACCTGTGTATAGAGCAACTGCTTGCCGTATTTCCATTCGTAGATGGCCTTGGACTCGTCTAGGCCCTCGTAACATTGCAGGCGGATCAGTGGCAGCGCGAACATTTCAGCGGCGGTCTTGGCCAGTTCGGTTTTGCCGACGCCCGGAGGGCCTTCGATCAAAATGGGTTTACGCAGCTGGTAGGCAAGAAAAACCGCGGTAGCGATTTCGTCGCTGCAGATATATCGGTGTGCTTCAAATGACGCCTGCAGGGATGCCACAGATTCCGCCAGTTTTTCGATATCCCCCATGATGATCCTTATCGTTATTGCAGGTGTGGTGCCAAGGTCTCACCTATGAGTGAAACGTCCTTAGCGCAAAGCCGTCGATTATCCATTTGCAGTCCCCACTTGTACACCGACAGTGCTCAGCCCGGGCTCTTGTGTCTGACTTGGCGGTTTGGCTGGGTCTAAGGACGAGCTCTAGCGATTAGACCGTCAGATCTTGAACGGCTTGCCTTAAACGCGCCGCAGCCTGCTGCATATCCAGCTCGGTAAGATCCACCGTCTGATCGGCATAGCGTTGGTACAGGGGCGCGCGTTCCGCTTCGATCTCGTCAAGGGACTGGCCTGATGGGGCCGCGACACCGCGATCCGCCATGCTGGCAATTCGTTGATCCAATTTGGCCAGAGCGCAGCGTAGGTAAATGATGTGGCCGCCGTTGCCTAAGTGGGTCATAGCGGTATCGCTGTACACGGCGCTGCCTCCCGTCGCAATGACGGTTTGCTCAGCGTCCAGGCTGGAGATGACTTCCGCCTCTAGGGTCCGCAATGCTCGATAGCCACGATCCTTGATGAAGCCCGCCAGGGTTTGTTTGGCGCGTTGCTGAATCAGCAGATCTGTGTCGACAAAGTCGTAACCCAGATCCTTGGCCAGCACCACACCCAGAGTGCTTTTGCCGACTCCGGGCATGCCAATAAGCACGATATTCCGCATTTGGTTCGTGCTCATTCAGCAGATGTTCAACTGAAATACCCGTACAGCATGATCTGGAACAAAATCAGCCCAGTGGCCCACCAGCGCAGGTCTCGCCAGCTTTGATGGGCAAACTCCGGGGGCACCAAAACGGATTTGGGAATGCTCCAGACGGCGACGCCCAGAATCACAAACAACAGCATAGAAATAGGGTTGGCCCAGGCCACGGGTAAATCCATATCAAGTGCTCCAATCAATGCGTAACTGCCAACAAGTCATCGATCGCTCCACGGGGAGTAGGTCAGATTTTGCAGGTATTCGTCGCTGTGTGGCTGAGTAAAGCCGCTGATGATCCACAACGTGGGCAGCGCGTAGCAGAAGGTGAAAAACGCCACGTACAGCAGGTTCAGCTCTATAACCACGGACAAAAGTCCTGCTAGGGCAACTCCGCTAACTAAGGTGCAAATACCGGCGGTTGCGGTGGCTCGTTTGCTCAGCGCCCCCAACAGCAGCAAGGCCAGCATGGGACCCTGAAACAGCGATAACAAAAACTGCAAGAAATTGAAGATGCCGCCCAGATCGCCAATGTAAGGGGCAATGGTCATGGCCGCCAGCAACAAGCCTAGGGTCAAAAAGCGGCCGATTTTAAGGTCTGATTCCGGGTTGTGGTTTTTGATCAGCACATGCCGGATGTCTCGGGTAATCATCAGCGCGGTGGAATTGATACTGGAATCGATGGAGGACTGCAGCGCCGCAATGATGGCTACGAACATCAGCCCCGATACGCCGACGGGAAGGACATTCTTAATTACCCAAGGCAAGGCCATATCCGGGTATTCGATATCCGCCATCATGACCAGAGCCAGCAGCCCTGGGAACACGATCAGCAGGGGAACAAACGTCTTCGCTACGGCGGCGAACATCATGCCAGCGCTGGCGTCCCACTGACTGCGCGCGCCCAGGGTGCGCTGCAAAATAGCCTGCCCGCCCACCCAATAGGCGGGCGACAGTACCAAGCCCAGGCCCAAAATGACTCCATGCCAGGGGTAACCGTCGTGGTCCGCGGGGAGGTAGGCCTGTAAGTGCGTGGGGTTTTCTGCGGTCAGTTTGCTGATAAAGCTCCCCGTACCTCCGGCGTCCTGAATACCGATGGCCACGATGATCAAACCACAGGCAAACATAATGCAGACTTGAATGCTGTCAGTGATGGCCACGGCGCCCAGACCACCCGAGATGCTGTATAGACCCACCACGGTGCCGGACACCAAGATGCCCAGCCAGATGGGCCAACCAATAAAAGTTTGCAGGGTGATGGCTAAGGCCCACATGGCAACTCCCATGGCGAACACGGACACCGTAGTCACGATGGTGGCGGCGATGACTCGCACCGCCTGGTTGTATCTCAAGCCTAAGTATTCAGCGATGGAATAAACCCCCGCGCGCCAATACAGAGGAATGAAAATCAAAGAGGCAATGATCATGGCCGGGATGGCGCCGATCCATTCAAAGTTGGCCTGGGCGATGCCAATGCTGTAAGCGTTACCTGAAGCCCCAATGTAGCCGTTGGTATCGACATTGGTACCGATGATGGATAGGCCAATCACCCACCAGGTGAGCGATCGGCCAGCCAAGAAAAAATCCCTGGCCGACTTAACCTGTTGCGACAGGCGCAGACCAACAAAGGTGATCAGCGCTACGTAGACCAAAACTACGGTGAGATCGATGGGGTGCAAAGCGTGCTCCTGCTATGAGCAGATACTGCCCGAATGTTAGGGTGTGGCTTTCATGAACCGCGCGTTCATGTGCAGGTAACCTTTCTCGTTGGGATGCTTGGACCAAATGGCCCGCCACTGCGGTGAACTCATGATGGTCGTAAAGTTGGCCCGGCGGTCTTCAATGCTGTCCCAACGGATGATCCAGGTGATGTTGGGTTGGCCATTCGGCGAAACTTGAGGATTGCTGCCACTGACTTCGGCTTCGATGCCGTCGTCTACCCAGAAGTCAATCACATTGAGATTGGCTTTTAGCCAGGGTACCGCCAGCTCTTCAGCCCAGACTTTGTAAGCCTCGAAGGTTTCTTGTTCAAAGGTGTAGTCACGGATTTCGACGATGGCATCAGACATGATGTTCTCCCAGTAGTTGATCTGGATGATGAATGAAGGTGGTTAGCACTCTAAGCAGGGAGGCTTTGATGAAGCAAGGGCCGTCACAAGCTCTGGGGCCCGTTTTGCATGGCCTCGGGGCGAACAGAATTCACTCTGTTCGCCACTAACGCATGGCGCCGGGCATGCCGCCATCGATCACGATGGTTTGGCCGGTAATCGAGGTGGACTGCACAAAGGCCAGCACCTGATTGGCTATATCATCGGCTTGGCCAACCCGGCCCAGTACTGCGGTTTGGCGAGCACCTTCAGCCACGTTGTCAGGCAGGCGTTTGGCCATTCGAGTGTTTTCTACCAAACCAGGTGCGATGCAGTTGACGGCAACTTGGGGGGACATGGCCACCGCCAAGCAGCGTGTTAGATGATTCAAGCCAGCTTTGCTGGATGAGTAGGCAATGCTGCTGCTCCCGGGACTGATGCCGCCGGCGGAAGAAATATTGACGATGTGCCCACCGTCCCCAGCGCTGAGCAGCTTGGCGCCAGCACGGGCCAACAAGAACGGTGCGCGTAGATTGGTTTCTAGCACCCGATCCCAGATGTCCGAGGTCAGGTCGTCCAGTCGACGGAAGGGGATGCCAATATTCCAGGCTGCGTTGTTCACCAAGACGTCCAGACGGCCGTGGCGACCCTCAATGGTTTTCATCAGGGCATCAATGGCCTCAGGATCTCGTTGATCCAACTGCATGATCTCGGCGCTGCCTCCGGCATCAACAATATTGGCCTTTGTAGCCGCAGCGGCGTCTTCAGCGCCAACATAGGTGCCGATGACGTGCCAGCCGTTGGCGCCCAAAGTGCGGGCGATGGCGTTGCCGATGTCTCCAGAAGCGCCGGTAACTAAGGCGACAGGTTGTGGGGTGCTCATGGGTTTGTCCCTCTCTCAGTGTTGCTATGAGTCGCTATAGGTTTCATTCCGTCCGCTACAGCAGGCCCGGTGAGGCCTGTTTATTTTCAGGCGCGTATTTTGTTTTGTTTCTCACGCTGGGCTAGGGTTCCAGAGTAACCCAGTTTGGAGCCCCGATGTCGTCACCCCTGCCATTAGCCAATATTCGCGTGATCGATTTAACCCAAGTATTCGCTGGCCCTTATTGCACCTATCAACTGGCTTTGTTGGGCGCCCAGGTCATTAAGGTTGAACCTCCCGGAGGCGAAATGACGCGCTGGGGTGGGGCCCTGCCGGAGCTTTCGCAACAGGGGCTAGGTCTGAGTTTTTGCACCCAAAATGCCCAGAAAGAATGTTTGGAGATGGATCTCAAAGACCCAGCTCAGGTGGAGAAACTGTTGCAGCTTGCAGCAACGGCTGATGTCTTTGTGCAGAATTTTCGTCCCGGCGTTGCCCGGCGATTGGGTTTGGGTGAAGCCGTTTTAGCGAACGTTAACCCGCGCTTGGTTTACTGCTCCATCTCCGCCTATGGCGAAGTTGGTCCCATTGGCCATCGGCCCGCCTACGATCATGTGGTGCAAGCCATGAGCGGAATCATGTCTACCACCGGCACCGATGAGATGGGGCCAGTGAAAGTTGGGGCGCCCTATATCGACTACGCCACCGGGCTGAACGCGGCATTTGCCGTGATGGCGGGTTTGCGTCAGCGGGATTTGACCGGTGAATTTCAGCACGTTGACGTCAGCATGTTAGACACGGCTTTGATGATGATGGCCAACAATACGGTAACGGTGGCGACCACTGGCCAAGATCTCCCCAAACTGGGTAATGAAGCCGCCAGTCGCGCGCCGTCGTCGGGTTGCTTTGCCACCGCCTGTGGCGGGTTGTTGATGTTGGCGGCCAATAACGAGCGGCAATTTGCCGATCTGTGCCGAGTGCTGGGACACCCGGAGTGGTTAGATGACCCTCGCTGGGCTAGCCCATCTGCTCGCAGCCAGCATCAAGACTCCCTGCGGGCGGTGTTTGCAGACATTTTCTTAACCAAACCGGCGGTGGAGTGGGAAGCGTTGCTGGACGCAGCAGGCGTGCCTGCCAGCCGGGTGCGTCAGTTGAGTGAGACCTTGGCAGAGGGCCAGGCCCAGGCCAGAGAACTGTTGCACCCGTTGCCTGTTGGCGATGAAGGCACCAGCGTTTCGCTGCCTGGCGTAGGGTTTCGCTTGAATGGTCACAGCCCGGGGCCCAGCGAGCCGCCCCATAAGGCAGGGGCGGATAACCAGCGGTGGTTGGACGATTAAATGTCGTCGTTGGTCAGGCGACGTTGGTCTAAGGATAAGCGCATGGCTTGGGGGCCAGCAGCCAGGGCTAACAGCCCCGCCATGATGGCGAGGTTCTTGACGAAATTCTGGGTTTCGTGGGCTTGGTTCAAACCCTCATAGACGTTCCAAAAGTCGTGAATGAACACGTTGATGGTCAAGGTCATCGCCGCCAGCATTAGGGCCGTCGCGCGAGTTCGCCAACCTAGGATCAGCGCAGCGCCACCGCCAATTTGCAGCACGATGGTGATGAGCAAAAGCACGGTCACCATGGGAACACCATGGGTTGCCATGTATTGCGCTGTGCCCTCAAAACCAGGGATCTTGCTGATGCCGGGCAATAAAAAGTAAAGACCCAGCAGTCCTCGACCGAGTACCCCGATGACCGGTTGTATGGTTTGCAGAGTTTTGTCCATCGCGGCGTCCTCGTTAGATGATTTATGGCCAGCCGGCGCGATCATAAACTCGTACCGCTTGGCTTTGGCGCTGTCCGAGAACAGCAGCATTGATATCGTCTTCGTTAAAGTTACCCAGTTGGGCAACGGGTCCTGAGACCGGGCCCACGATGGGGTATTCGTTGTTGCCTTCAGCGAACAGCCGCTGAGCGAAATCGCTGGTCAAGTATTCCAGAAACTTGATGGCGTTCTCTTTGTTCGGTGCATATCGGGTAATGCCAGCGCCGCTGATGTTCACGTGGGCGCCGCGATCTTGCTGATTGGGAAAGATCACGGTCAGTGCATTGGCGATGGCGCGGTCTTTGGGGTCGTCAGATCCGATCAGTCGCCCCAGGTAATACGTGTTAGCAACCGTAATGCCGCATTCTCCCGAAGCCACCGCTTTGAGTTGCGCTGTGTCATTGCCTTGGGGTTTGCGGGCGAAATTAGCCACTACGCCCTGGGCCCACTGCAGCGCCGCCTCTTCACCGTTCGCTTCGATGATGGAGCCCATCAGCGATAAATTGTAAATGTTGGATGAACTGCGCATGCAAACCGAGCCGATCAGCGCCAGATGAGCCAGGTCTTCGTAGCGAGTTATGGGTATCGGCTGTCCGGCGGCTTTATTGATGGCAATGACGCGCAGGCGTTTAGACAGGCCAAACCACAATTGATCTGGGTCTCGCAGGTGGGCGGGGACCCGGGCTTGCAGCACGTCGCTTTGAATCGGCTGAAAGATACCGCGCTGGCTGGCGCGCCAAATTCTGCCGGCGTCCACGGTGATCAGCATGTCCGCTGGGCTGAACTCGCCTTCGTTGACGATCCGCTCAATGAGGGCGTCACTGCCGCCTTCGATCAAATTAACTTCAATCCCGGTCCGGCGTGTGAATTCTTGATACAGCGCCATATCGGTATCGTAGTGGCGCGCAGAGTAAACGTTGACGACTTCCTCAGCGCTGGCCCAGCAAGGCAGGACTGAAAGCAACAGTAGGGTTGCGCTCGCTAATGCACGGCTGGGATGCATGCTGGAAAAGCAAAAGAGTCCAGAAAAGGTAGAGGTGTGCATAATAATTTTTAAATGAGAATGATTATCAATTATAGGCGACAGCCTGAGTATGGGTAAAGCTGAGATTCACCGATGCTGCGGGTGTCAGCGCTTGATCGTTGTTTAACGTGACTTTGAGTCGGTCATCACCGGATCGGATAAGCGCCGACCAGCTCTGGCCGTCGAAGCGAACGTCTTCCACGGTCAGTGGTGGCGCGCTCCGGCTTGGGTCAGCCTCAGTGACCAGGTCGATATCACTGCCGCGCACGCCAAAGACGATGGATTCGCCTTCAACCTGGGGTGGCGGATTCAGCAGATTTTTCCAGGGTAAATTGCCGAACGCCGTAACGATCTGGTCACCTGCGATCTGGCCCTGCAAGGATTGCATGCCCCCAAGACTTTCGGCCACAAAAGGATGGGCCGGGGTCTGCCAAAGTTCATGGGGACTGCCGCTTTGCACCATCCTGCCCTCGCTGAGCACCAAAATTTGATCGGCCATGGCCATGGCTTCTTCTGGGTCATGGGTCACCATAATGGTGGCGGTGCCGGATGCTTTGAGTCGCAGCCGCGCATCTTCCCGCAGTTGACGCCGCAGTGGGGTGTCGACGCTGGCGAAGGGTTCGTCCAGCAACATCACTCTGGGCTGGGTCGCTAAGGCTCGAACCAGAGCCACCCGCTGCTGTTGCCCACCGGATAAGGTATGCGGATAGCGCTGGGCCAGGTCTGCTAAGCCGACGCTGGTAAGCTGCTCATCTACCTGGCGTCGTCGCTGATCACGATGTTGATCTTGCAGGCCAAAGGCCACGTTGTCCGCGACGTTGAGGTGCGGAAACAGCGCATGGTCTTGGAATACTAAACCAACGGGTCGTTGCTCCGGCGGCGGATTGCGGCCCGGTTCGCTGATGGTGGCGTCGTCGAGCACAAGGCGTCCCTGCTGCAGCGGCTCAAGGCCAGCGATGATGCGCAGCAACGTGCTCTTGCCGCTGCCTGACGCGCCGATCACGCAGAGAATTTCGCCATCGGGTACCGCAAAAGAAATCTCAGTCAGCACGGGTTTTGGGCCAAAACGATGACTGATGCTGTGTACCTGAATACTCATGAGAAGCACTGTTGATGGATTGGTCGTAATAGTGCACGAATGCATGCGCCAAGCCCAATGCTCCGTAGGCAGACATAGCCTTGGTTTTGTTCTGATTCTCGCTTTGTCTGTCTGCGGCGGTTCCGGGTCGGTATAGTGCCCGGATGTTGTCTACCCGATCTCACTCTTTTGCTTGGCCCTTGGGCACACTGCTGATCGCAGTGCCTGTCAGCCTGCCTATCTTGGTGCTGCTGGTGGCTGCCCTAGCGCCTAGCAGTGCTGCCTGGAATCATTTGCAGGCAACGGTGCTGTCTACGTACCTAGTGAATACGCTGGCGCTGATGATTTTAGTGGCTTTGCTGGCTGGGGCTTTGGGTGTGGCCACCGCCTGGATCACCGTGCGCTATCAATTTCCCTTTCGCGACTACCTGGTGCCGATGCTGGTGCTGCCTCTGGCCGCACCAGCCTACGTCATTGGCTATGTGTATGCGGATTTGTTGGACTTCTCTGGGCCGGTTCAGGCCCAGCTCCGGCTCTGGTTGGATCTTTCGCCGCAAACTGCTGCGCTGCCGAATATTCGCAGCTTGCCTGGTGCAGCCTTGGTCATCAGCCTGGTCCTTTACCCCTATGTCTATCTCTTGGCCCGAGGGAGTTTTTTGCATCAGTCCGGCGCGTTACACGAAGCTGCGCGCACCTTGGGGGTATCTGGGAGGCGTTTGTTTCAGCGCGTTGCTTTGCCTGTGGCCTGGCCGGGCATCGCGGCAGGCTTAGCGTTGGTGCTGATGGAAACCATCGCAGACTACGGAGTGGTGGAGCACTACGGGGTGCCTACCCTGACCACGGGCATTTTTCGCACCTGGTTCGCCATGGGAGAGTCTGCCGCCGCTTTACAATTGGCAGGCTGGCTTTTTCTGTTGGTCTGTTTGCTGGTGTTGGCGGAACAATTTGCCCGTCGAGGCCAGCGCTTCAATCCCTTGAGTCGGCAGGCGCCAGCGCCCGAGCGGATTGTGGGTGGGGCCGCCGGTTGCGTGTTGT
>JAYOSS010000067.1:0-12162 GCA_038139355.1 Gammaproteobacteria bacterium | reverse complement strand
CTGTGTTGCGCTCTCCCAGTGCTGCTGGGACTGGTGGTGCCGGTTGTGGCTTTGATCGTGATGACGGTCCAGCATTTGGATAGTGACCAAATGTCGGTGCTGGCAGACCTGTTTGCGAACAGTGCCAGCGTTGCGGCCATTGCGGCGATCCTGTGCAGTGTCTTTGCGCTTTGGCTGGCGTACGCCGAGCGATTGCAGACCGGTTACTTTGTTCGGGTTGGGGTTCGTGTGGCCACCCTTGGCTATGCGGTGCCGGGCTTGGTGCTGGCGGTCGCACTCATGGGCCCATTGCTGGCGTTAGATAAAAGTCTGGCCCGGGCAATGCAAAGCGCCTTTGAAATACGGCCGGGGCTTTTACTTACAGGGACCACCGCTGCATTGATATTTGTTTATGTGGGCCGGTTTCTCACCGTGGCCTTTAACAGTACTCAAGCTGGAATGGCCCAAGTTCATCCTCAGCTAGATGCCGCCGCACGTAGTTTAGGGGCGTCGCCAAGGCGGGTTTTGAGCGCAGTCCATCGGCCGTTGTTGCGATCTGCCTTGCTGACTGGATTTCTGTTGGTGTTTATTGATGTGATGAAGGAGCTGCCGGCCACGCTGATCATGCGCCCGTTCAATTTCGAAACGCTAGCGACCTGGGTGTATCGCTTTGCTGCGGACGAACGTTTGGCTGAGGCAGCTCCGGCAGCCTTGGGTATTGTGCTGGTGAGCCTTATACCAACGGTTATGTTGGCGCGGACGGGCTCCAAGGAATCAGTCTAGCTTTTTTGGATGTAAACAATAGGTAAACAAAAGAACATTGTTTTATCATGCCGAGAACCATCAAAAAGGTATCGCGGTGCCGATCCACTACAACGAAACAATTCTCCGCCAGTCCAAGTGGGTTTTCTCATTTGAAGGGGAGTATCGCGTCTATAGTGAGGCATTGGAGCGTTCTGGCGCAGCTCTCAGCGATGCGAAAGTGATCATTGATAGCGGGCAGCTGATTGTCAAAGAGGGCTTGGTTTGGAGCTCTTGGCTGATGGGTATTCATGAATTTTTGGTGTTTGTTGGCTTATGTGCTTTGGGAGAGTCCGCGCTGGGCTTTCGCTTTGGTTTACCTCTGGCTACGAGCGCCTGCATCATTCGCGCGCAGTTGATCGCACTGCGTCACGAGCTGGCGCTTTCTGCTGACCAAGTCACCGAGATTTTCAGAGATGAATTGCGTAAGGCTGGTATGCCGTTGCCAGGGCTTTGTGCCTGGTGCTCGTCTTGGTCTATGCCCAGGGACGGCTGGCAAAAGTCGCCCTGACCCACTGATACCTAGTTCCAGGTTTCACCCGGGCTTCACGAGCGCCTGCTTAGCGTTAGCGACTCGTTATAAACCACCTAGGTTTGGAGCCGATTTGGCCAAACACGCCAAGGCGTTCTTGCCGCAAAAAATTTGTGAAACCTGCAATAAACCCTATGTCTGGCGCAAAAAATGGGCCCGAGACTGGGATCAGGTTCGCTACTGCTCCGAGCGCTGCCGACGTCAGAAAAACACGCATCCTGGCACCGAGCGGCCCTCAATCGTGGAGGCGGATCGTGCCTGAAGGTCCGGAAATTAGGCGGGTAGCTACACGTATCCACAAAGTGCTGGCAGGCCGCGAAGCGGAACAAGTGGTGTTTACCCAGCCCAGCGTGGCTGGGTTTGGTCCTAGACTTTCCGGCCAACAGGTGCAGTGGGTGAGTAGCCGCGGTAAGGCGTTACTGACTCGCTTCGAAGGCGGCTTGACCGTTTACAGCCACAATCAGCTTTATGGCCGGTGGTATGTGACCCGCCGGGACAAACCGCCTGCCACCAACCGCAGGTTGCGTCTGGCCATTCACACGCGTACCCACAGCGCGCTGTTGTATAGCGCTTCGGATATTGAAGTGCTTACCCCTGAAGAGCTGCCGCTGCAAAAGTACCTAGCCCGCTTGGGTCCCGATGCGTTGGATGACGAAGTGACTTGGCAAGAGGTGTTGGCGCGCCTTCAGGCCCCGGCCTTTGCGGGGCGTTCTTTGGCAGCGCTCTACTTAGATCAGGGTTTTGTGGCAGGCATTGGCAACTACCTACGCTCGGAGATTTTGTTTAACGCCAAGGTGAATCCCTTTGATCGCCCTAAAGACTTGTCCCGCAAGCAGTTGGGAGCGTTGGCCCGCAACACATTGGATCTGACTCGACAGTCTTATAAGACCTCTGGTGTGACTAATACGGCAGCCAGAGTAAAACGCTTGCAGGCACAGGGGTTGTCGCGTCGCCACTACCGTTTTTTGGCCTTTGATCGTGAGGATCAGCCCTGTTACCACTGCCAAGACTTCATTGTGCGCCGGGAGGTGAGTGGCAGGCGAATTTACCTATGTCCCACCTGTCAGCCGGCGCTGCGCGCTCCAGCGCCTAGGTCGACACTTAACCCAGCACACCTTCCGATGCAAAAGGAGGCCAAATGAGCCAATCGTCTGCCCTGTTAGTCCTGGGCAATCAGCTCTTTCCTCTGGAGTGCCTGGATCGCGCTCAGGTAGAGCGGGTCATCATGATCGAGGATGGTTTTTTATGCCGGCACTTTGCCTACCATCAGCAAAAGCTGGTGCTGGTGTTGGCGGCTATGCGGGCCTACGCCCAAGAACTTCGGGATGCCGGTCTGCAGGTGAGCTATGTGGCTTTGTCGGATGCGGACTTAACTGAGCCAGATTCGGTTAGCCCAACGGATTACCTTCAATGCTTGCAGCAGACTCTGGAACGTTGGTCGATCACTGAGTTGGTGCGATTCGAAGTCGAGGGCAAAGCCATGGAAGCTCGGCTGAGCGCTTTGGCGGCGCAGATGGGTATTGAGGAACGCGTGCTTCCTTCACCGATGTTTTTGTGTTCCCGGGATGACTTTTCTTCCTTCTTGAAAGGACGGGCCAAGGTGCAAATGGCTTCCTTCTACAAGTTTCAGCGCGCCCGACTGAACCTGTTGTTGGACCCGGATGGAGGTCCCCAAGGCGGCCGCTGGAGTTTTGATGAGGACAACCGCAAAAAACTGCCCAAGGACATAGAGCCGCCGCCCATACCTGAAGTTGACCCGCATCCTGGGGTGGCTGAGGTGCTAGAGTTGGTTCGAACCCGATTTGCCGATCATCCTGGCAAGGCTGAGGCTTTTGCCTGGCCGGTGACCCGGCAGGGCGCCTTGGCCTGGCTTGAGGATTTTCTGGCTCAACGTCTGACGCTGTTTGGGCCCTATGAGGACGCCATCAGCCAGCGTTCTAAGACCTTATTTCATAGTGTGTTGAGTCCGCTGATGAACATCGGTTTGCTCACGCCCCAGGAAGTGGTGGAGCGCACCCTGGTCGTAGCCGAAGAAAAACAAATACCGCTGCAGAGTCTGGAAGGCTTTGTTCGGCAAGTGATCGGCTGGCGGGAATTTGTTCGGGGGGTGCATCAGCATTTCAGCGCTCAGCAGCATGCAACAAATTTTTGGGGTCATAGAGGCAAGCTGACGGATGCTTGGTACAGCGGCAATACCGGAATAGAGCCCTTAGATGTTGCTATCTTAGAAGCTCAAGAGAAAGGCTGGTCCCATCACATACCTCGACTCATGGTGGTGGCGAATCTCATGACGCTGTGCGAGATTGCGCCCCACGAAGCCCACCGATGGTTTATGGAGATGTACGTGGATTCTGCTTCTTGGGTCATGGGGCCGAACGTTTACGGTATGGGCATATTCAGTGACGGCGGTGTATTCGCTACCAAGCCCTATATCTGCGGTTCAAATTACTTGTTAAAAATGAGCGATTACAAAAAAGGCCCATGGTGCGACGTGATGGATGGCCTGTACTGGCGTTTTATCCATCGCAACCGAGATTTTTTTGCCACCAACCCTCGGTTGGCGTTGATGCCTCGAGCTCTGGATCGGCTCAAGCCCGAGCGCAGGGAGCATATCTTTGCCGCAGCGGAATCGTTTTTGTCCACCCACACGCGCTAGCGCGTTTTTGAGAAAGTCCACTGTGAATACACCCGAGCCAAGTTTTGCGTCCCTGGACTTACGTCCAGAGCTGTTGCATCGCATTCAAGCCATGAACTACGCGCAGATGACAGCGGTGCAGGCTGCCGCGCTACCGGCGGTATTGGCGGGGCAGGACGTGGTGGCCCGAGCCAATACCGGCAGCGGCAAAACCGCCGCTTTCGCCTTGGGCTGTTTGCAGAAGCTGCAGAACGGCCAGTTTCATGTGCAATCCTTGGTGCTGTGTCCTACCCGAGAATTGGCGGAACAAGTGGCTAACAGTTTTCGTGAGCTGGCAAAACACTTGGCCAACACCAAGATCATCACGCTTTGTGGTGGTGTGGCTATTGGACCGCAGATCGGTTCTCTACAGCACAGCGCGCATGTGGTGGTGGGCACTCCAGGCCGGGTGCTCAAACACCTGCAAAAGGGCACGCTGCATCTGCACGGGCTGGATACGTTGGTGCTGGACGAGGCGGATCGCATGCTGGATATGGGATTTGCCGATGAGATTCAGGCGATCTTGGACTACCTGCCGTCACCCCGGCAAAACCTGTTGTTTTCTGCCACCTATCCCGAGGAAGTGGAATCCGTGGTGGCTGCCCTTAGCCCCAACGCAGTGCGCATTGATGTTACCGAGGCTGAGCAAGCGCCGGCCATCGAGGAATACTGGTGTCACGCTGCATCTGCACGACAGCGTCAAGAACGCGTGTCGGCCTTGGCGGCAGGTTTGCAGCGCTGGGGAGGCAAGCTCAACCTAGTGTTTTGCAATACCAAGGTGGATTGCGCCGAAGTAAGCGAGCAATTGAGTCGCTTGGGATGCAACAGCGTGGCCTTGCACGGGGATATGGAGCAGGCCGAGCGCACGCGCACCTTGATTCAGTTCGCCAACGGCAGCGCTAGGGTGCTGGTGGCTACCGACGTGGCGGCTCGGGGTTTGGATATTGATAACGTCGATGCGGTATTCAATTTTGAGCTACCCCACCAGGCTGAGGTCTATGTGCATCGTATTGGCCGCACCGCTCGCGGTGGCAAGAACGGTGTGTCCCTCAGTTTGGTTGCGGATAACGAAATGAATCGGTTGCGTGGTATCGAGGCAGAACGCGGCTCGGGTCCTATGCGTTTATGGCGCGCCGATGACGAAGCAGACAGTAGCGTTGGTGATGCCATGCCAGAACCCGATGTGTACACGTTAGAGATTAGTGGCGGACGCAAGCATAAGCTCCGGCCCGGCGATATTCTGGGTGCGTTGACGGCGGGAGGGGAGCTGGACGCCAATGCTGTGGGCAAAATCGATATCCTGCCCATGGTCAGTTACGTGGCTGTTGCCAAGGCCCAGTCCGGCAAAGCTCAGGCGCTGATCAACCGCGGCAAAATCAAAGGACGGCAGTATCGGGTGCGAGGCCTCGGTTAGACGCTAGCGCAATCCATTTTCCGGCCGTCCTCGGCTTTGGCTGCGACGGCGTCGGCGCGGCGGACGCGTACCGCTGTCTATCCCAGCAACGTTTGTGTATTTGCGTTTGCCATTGGTATGGCGCTGATCTGCGAATGGATCAACATTGGCGTTGCTCACGTCAGGACGATTGCCATTGACTTCCACCAGTTTGGTGGGCGCTTCGGGTTCGGCTCGATTTCCATTGGCCCGACCAGTCTTATGAAGGCTGTTTCGGTTTTTATCTTCACCACTGCGGCTGCGGGCCTGGTTCGCGTTGTCGCCTCCAGGTTTGCGGCGGCGAGAGCGCTGGCGTTTGGCTCCAGCTTCGTTGTTACCGCGGTCGCTGGATTTGCTGGGGGCGGCTTGGTTTTTGGCGCCCCTATCGTCCTTAGGGATGTCTGGCAGTTCAATATCCAGGGTTACCGGGGTCAGGTTTACCTTGGTCAGGCGCTGAATGGCTTTCAAACGACTGACTTCTGCCGCATCTACTAACGCCCAAGCGACACCGCCGGCGCCAGCCCGAGCTGTACGGCCGATGCGATGCACATAACTCTCCGGCTCGTGAGGCAGCTCGTAGTTGAAGACATGCGAGACCTCGCGAATATCAATGCCCCGTGCGGCGATGTCAGTAGCAACCAATACCCAGGCATCCCCGGATTTGAAATTTTCCAGTGCCCGCTGGCGAGCGGCTTGGGATTTGTTGCCGTGGATAACCTCTGCAACGAATCCGGAGGCATTGAGCTGGCGGGCGACTTTGTTGGCTCCATGTTTGGTGCGGGTAAAGACGATGGCTCGCACGACGCTCTTGTCTCTCAGCAGATGCTCCAGCACCGCTCGCTTTTGCTGGGTGGCGATGTGCACCACCCGTTGGTCGATTTTAGCGACGGTGACTTCTTCTGGAGAGACATCGATGCGTACCGGGCTGCGCAAGATCTCCTTGGCCAGCTTGTCGATTTCTTGGGGCATGGTGGCGGAGAACAACAACGTTTGGCGCTCGGTGGGCAGCGCGCTGATGATGCGTCGCACATCCGGGATAAAGCCCATGTCCAGCAATCGATCGCATTCATCCAGCACCAAAAACCGGGTTTCAGCCAGGCTCACGTGCCCTTGATTCATCAGGTCCAGCAGTCGGCCTGGTGCCGCCACCAAGATATCGACCCCGCCCCGCAGTTTCTTAACCTGGGGATTTTGATTGACGCCGCCAATGACGCAGACAAAGTTCATGTTGGTGGAGCTGCCCAGACGCTCCAGTTCGCCGTGAATCTGCAGGGCCAGTTCCCGGGTAGGAGCCAAGATTAACGCTCTGGGGTGACGAGGTTTGGCGCGCATTTCGCCTTTGTTCTGGGCTGCAGCGTTCACTAAGTTTTGTAGTAGCGGTAGTCCAAAGGCGGCGGTTTTGCCGGTGCCGGTTTGGGCGATACCTAAGATATCTTCGCTGGCCAACACATGGGGGATGGCGGCCTGTTGAATTTCACTGGGGTTCGTAAAACCTAATTCGGCTACGGTTGCGCAGTAGGCGCTGTGTAATCCCAGCGCGGCAAAAGCGTCTTCGCTCATTAATCGTCCTTATTCGTCAGCCTATGTCAGGCTGCATCGGTTGCTGTTGGATGTCTGCCGCGTTAAATCTGGGTCTGCCCAACAAGAGCTGACGTGGTTTGAGTCGATCGAGAGCAGTCAGCCTGAGACGGCAGTCATGGGACTACGGTCTGTATGGGATGATGCTGCGATGAATCGACGGCGCAGTTTGCATCGGTAGTTCAAGCAAACTCGCGCACCGGGAAGGTGGGGTAGGCTTGTCAGGACGGGGCTGTTATCTCCGGTTCCTGTTTTCCTTCGGCCTGATGTTGTCAAATTCACTGACCGCTGGAAGGTGCGCAGACTGAAGGTGATTCATGAGTGAGTCAAGTCTTTGTCGCTACGAGCTTTACCCTAGGGAACCCTGCTGTGAGGCCTAAACCCCGGAGTATGCACAGCTTGATTGGCAGCCCGAGTTGCCGGCCTGTGTTTTTACTCGCGCTTTTTTCATGGTCCCGGGCCTAAACTATCCATCATCGTTCGCCAATCGCTAAGGAGATCCACTTGAACGCCAGATTAATGACTACTTGGATGGTTCGTTGTCTGCATGGCCTGCTGATTGGCGGTGGCCTGAGTGGGTGTTCTTCTCCGGAATTCCTCGCTGACGACTACCTGTATCTAGGCGATTTGTACGATGTCACCATACGGCGGGATGTGCGCGGGGTGCCCCATGTTCTGGGCAACACCAACGAGGACGCTGCTTTTGGTCTGGCCTATGCCCAGGCGGAAGACAACTGGCAGCTGATTGAAGAATCCATGCCGGTGTATCGCGGCAACAACGCTCTGTATCAAGGACAGGACGGGGCGGCCACGGACTTTTTGGTGCGCTGGCTGGGGCTTTGGGAAACTCTGGAAGAAAACTACCGTTGGGACTTGAGCCCGGAGGCGCGCAGCTTTGTCGAGGCCTACGCTGATGGGTTGAATTTTTATGCAGCCACGCACCCCAATGAGGTGGATGCCCGGGTGTTACCGATTAGCGGCCAGGATGTAGTGGCCGGCTTTATGGTGCGCCACCTGCTGTTTTACGGTTTCGAAAAGGCTGTTGGAGAACTGTTAGAGGAAGAGCGTCAGCGTCCGGTCAGTGAAATCCTTCGCCCGATCAAAGTGCAAGATCTGCAGATACCGGAGCAAGAGGATGGTTTGAGTCCACCGGCGCTGCTGAACATGCCGCCACCGGAAATCATGATGAGGGGTGTGCCCATTGGCTCCAATGCCTTTGCCGTCGGGCCAAGCAAATCGGCGGACGGAGCCACCCGGCTGGCGATTAACTCGCATCAGCCCACCACCGGGCCGGTGGCTTGGTATGAAGCGCACCTGAAAAGCGCCCAAGGCTTAAATGTGATGGGGGGGCTGTTTCCCGGCAGTCCGGTGATTCACGTTGGTTTTACGCAGAACCTCGCTTGGGCGGCAACGGTGAATAACCCTGATTTGGTGGACGTCTATGTGCTGGAGATCAATCCGGATAACCCCAACCAATATCGGTTGGATGGCCAGTGGCGGGATTTGGAAGTTCGCGAGATCGAAATAAAGCTGCGGCTGTGGGGTTTCTTCCCTTGGACGGTAACTCGTGAGGGCCTTCGGTCCGCTCACGGCCCAGTGCTGCGAACTGATCATGGCACCTATGCGGTTCGATACGCGGGCATGGATGAACTGCGGCAGGTGGAGCAGTGGTATCGCATGAACCAGGCCAAGGATTTCCTCGATTGGAAAGAAGCCATGCGCATGCGGTCATTTGCCAGCTTTAACTTTGTGTATGCGGATAAAGTGGGCAACATCATGTTTATGCACAATTCGCTAACCCCAAAGCGAGATCCGCGCTACGACTGGCAACAGTATTTACCCGGCGACGATTCGGCCCTGATTTGGAAAGAGTATTTGGGCTTTTCCCAATTGCCGCAGGTCGTCAATCCCCGCAGCGGCTATTTACTGAGCGCCAACCAAACACCGTTTAATGTCACTGGGTCGGAGGATAATCCTAAAGTCGACGCCTTTAAGCCGGGCCATGGGTTTCAGATGGACATGACCAATCGCGCCCAACGGGGTTTAGAGCTGTTTTTAGCATACGGCCCAACCATCAGCGCCGACGAGTTCTCGGCCATTAAGCACGACAAGTACTATTCGGCGAATACCCATTACGTTGCCTACATTGGCCAAGTGACCGCACAAACATTTGCCGACCCTATGTTGCAGCAGGCCAGTGAAATTTTGGCTGGATGGGACTTGGGCACGGATGTGGCAAACACTGGCGCTGCCCTTGGCACCTGTTTTTTGCGTAAAGCGGTGGAAGCTGATGGCGACAGTCAGCGCCGGTCGCCGGCACAGCATGCCCGGGAATCGACTGATCCAACTGCAACGGATCTCGCGTCAGATGCGCAGCCATTGGAGCGTGGGCGGATAAGCAGTCAATCAACAGGCCGCCAAAATACCGAAGAGTTAGCGGCAATGCTGTCCCACTGCGCTGAATCGTTGCAGCGGGCGGCGGGGCGACTGGACCCGGCCTGGGGCGATATTAACCGTCATGTGCGTGGTGATCTGAATTTGCCCATCGCCGGTGGGCCGGATATCTTGCGAGCAGTTTACGGCAGCGGTTTAGACGACGATGGTTTTCTGACCAATGTGGCTGGCGATGGTCTGTACTACTTAGTCAGCTGGGACGTTGACGGAGATCTTTCGGTGCAGGGTGTGCATCAGTATGGCAGCGCCACGTTGGATGCTCAGTCTCCTCACTATGCCGATCAGGCCGAGGATTTCGTCAACGAGGCGCTGCACGCGCCGTTGTTTGACGAGCAGTCTCTGCAAAACAACTTGCTGCGGGCTTACCGGCCAGGGCAAGAACGCTAAATGTACGTTGTTTCTTTGGAACAGCGATAAATTCCTAGTCTTGGCTGGGTAAGGATTACAGTCATGCCATCTCTGCAGCCCATGAGCGAACAGGGTCAGGCTCTGCCCGGTCTGCCCCAGCAAAGCGATGCGCCTCTGATCGTGTATATCGACTTTAAAAGTCCTTATGCCTTTTTGGCCGTGGAGCCCACCCGAAAGATGCTGGCTGCCAACCGCATACTGGCGGATTGGCGGCCCTTTGTTTTGAACATCGGCAGCTATCTTGGGACCGCTAAGCTGGCCAAAGACGGTTCGGTGCAGCAACAAAGCCGCAGTCAGGAACAGTGGTCTGGGGTGAAGTATGCGTATTTCGATTGCCGTCGTTACGCCAATTTAACGGCCAATACCATCCGCGGAACGGTAAAGATCTGGGATACCAACCTACCCGCCATCGGTATGTGGTGGTTAAAGCTCCACGAAAGTCTGGCCCAACAAAACGATCCCGAGGGCTTGCTGCAGCGTTACATCGACGCTGTTTACTTGCCTTTTTGGCGCAGAGAATTCGATGCCGAGGATATCCATGCGGTGACGGCCGCGTTAGCCCAAATCGGCGCGCCTGTGGAAGGATTTGAAGCCTTCGCCGCTGCACAGGGCGGGTCCTTTAACGAAAGTTTCCAGATTGAGGCGTTTAACAGTGGTGTTTATGGGGTGCCGACGTATCTGCTTCCCGATCAGCAGGACGCTACGGGTAAACCCTGCCGATTTTTCGGCCGCGAACACTTGCCCCGGATTCAGTGGTTGCTGACCCAGGGCATCGGTACCGCGCCGGATGTGGCCTATAGCCTGCCTCAGCCCCTAGACGCTCAGGTCCTAGAAAAATGCGCTTCCCAGCCTGGGGTCACGGCAGGGGCAAAAGCGCTGCCGGTCTATTTTGATTTCAAAAGCCCCAACAGCTACTTAGCCCTGGCCGAACTGTTAGCCATGCGCGACCACGGCATTACCTTGCAATGGCATCCCTTTGATCACAAACCGTTAAATAAACCGGTGCCTGCCAAGGCGGATGATGATCGAAGCGTAATGCATCGACGTATTCGCGGCGAATACATTGCCGCGGATATTCAGCGCTATGCGCCTCACCCAATCAAGGATATTTACCTCGACACCGATTGCGCCCTGGCCAATATGGGTCTGCTGTGGGTCGCTAAGGCAGCGCCGAACGTTGTGGACGATTACGTTGAAGCGGTTTTCCGAGCACTGTGGCGTGAGCACGTGGATATTGCACAAACAGAAGTAGTGCTGGAGCTGCTGGGCGGGGTCATGGGTGATGACTTTGATGTTGCCGCCTACACGGAATTTGCTGCCGGTCCGGGCAAACAAGCACTCATTGCCGCGGCGGCGCGTGCTGCTGATGCTGGTATCACTTATGCACCAACCATGACCCTAGGTGACGAGCCTTTTCAGGGGCGTGCGCAACTGCCCTTGTTGCAGGCTCGTTTGCTAGCCGGTATCTGATTCGGTCCTCTGACAGGGTTATCTAGGGTGGTCTGTTGACAGGTGTATGCAGGCTCCGTCAGCATCGCTGCCCCGTTTCGCCTTATTGATCGGCGGGGTTCGACGAATTTGAAAAGAGATAGCTAATGAAAACACGCATCACGGAACTTTTTGGCATTGAACATCCGGTGATTCAGGGAGGCATGCACTACGTTGGGTTGGCGGAAATGGCTGCAGCGGTTTCCAACGCCGGTGGGTTGGGCATCATCACTGGACTGACTCAAGGCACGCCAGAAAAGCTAGCCAACGAAATTGCTCGCTGTCAGGCCATGACCGATAAGCCTTTTGGGGTCAATTTGACGTTTTTGCCTTCAGTGACACCACCGGATTATCCGGGGTTGGTGAACACCATTGTCGAAAGCGGCGTCAAAGTGGTGGAAACCGCGGGTAACAACCCGGCGAAATGGATGCCTCAGCTCAAGGAAGCTGGCATCAAGGTCATTCATAAATGCACCTCAGTGCGTCACTCCATCAAGGCCCAAGACATTGGTTGCGATGCCGTGTCTGTGGACGGATTTGAGTGTGGTGGTCATCCCGGAGAGGACGATATTCCAAACTTCATTTTGCTACCCCGGGCGGCCGACGAGCTAGACATTCCTTTTGTTGCCTCAGGCGGTATGGCGGATGCGCGATCACTCGTTGCGGCGTTGGCCATGGGCGCTGAGGGCATGAACATGGGTACTCGCTTCATTGCCACCAAGGAAGCGCCAGTGCATGAGAACGTCAAACAAGCCATCTTGAATGCCTCAGAACTGGACACGCGTTTGGTGATGCGACCGTTGCGCAATACCGAGC
>JAYOSS010000066.1:0-12245 GCA_038139355.1 Gammaproteobacteria bacterium | reverse complement strand
CGTGTACAGAAGCCAAATGGAGCGGCGTGATACAGGGGTGCCGGAGACAAATAGGTCATGTCTTCGCGGTAATGCCACAGCGCGCTCAAAAAATCGAAGATCGGCAGCTGGTCTGTGGGGGATTGTTTTGGCAGGGGACGAATGATGCCCTTAGGCCGCCCTGTGGTTCCCGATGAGTAGAGCATAGAGGTACCGAGCAGCTCGTCCGCAATGGGGGTATCTGAGAACTCAGCGCAGGCATCGGCGTAATCCACGAAGCGCTCGGGCAGTGCGCCGTCCGCCCCTACAACCAGCACCTGACGAATGTCAGGACACTGTGCCACCGCCGCCTCAGCCACACGCAATTTAGCAGCGCTGGTGATCAGTACTTGAGACTCGGAATTGGTCAGGATGTAAGCCAATTCATCCGCCGTCAGGAAGGAGTTCACACAGGTGTAATACAGGCCCGACCGCTCACCGGCCGCACAAGCTTCCAAATAGCGATCGTTGTTTTCCATCATGATGGCGTAATGATCTTGGTGCCCCAAGCCTTGGGCGCACAGCAGGTGCGCCAACCGATTCGACCGTGCTTCAAACTCGGCATAGCTAACCGATTGTCCGGTAGACGCCATGATGAATGCCGCTCGTTGGGGATTTTGCGTCGCATATTGGTTGGGATACATATTCGCGCTCTCGCTATTGTTTGATTAGATGTTTCCACACTTCACCCCAAACCAAAACCCCGGCCCAAAGATTACGAGTGCTCAGGAGGCGCGCAACGCATACACTTACCCTGCACTTATTGGAGATTGTCATGAAGCGAACCTTGCTTACCCTTGCGGCTCTGGCTGCGGCCAATACCAGCTATGCCCACGATGAGGCCAACTGCAAAGATATCAGCAACTTGTTATCGCGACTGTCCTGCTACGACGAAAGTCACGACAGCACCGGTTCTAGCCCTCAAGCAAATGCCAACTCCGCAGCCGCTCAAGCTCAGGCACCGCGAAGCAACACCAACGCTTCATCGACGTTCGGCAAACCGACAGAGCTGTTTAAATCCAGAGACAACCGCACGGTATCGGCGACACTGACCAAATTGGACAACAATCCACGACGCAAGCCCCGTCTCGTGCTGAATAACGGGCAGGTTTGGGAACTGGGTAAAGACCGCTTGGTTTCCTACCCCGAAGGCGCGAAGGTAGAAATTAAAACCGGCACCGTGGGTGGCTATGTGATGAGCGTAGACGGTGGTGCTTGGTTTCGGGTCAAGCGTATCGATTAATCACCTGCTTTCTCCGTTTGCGCAAATCCATGAGTCAGGAAACGTCCTTCGACGTGTGCGGATCAAAAACCCGCGTCAGACCACGAACACCCTGCCCATTTTGGATTTGTTAATCCGTCGTCCCTCTTAAAACGCCCATTGCAGACAAAAAAAAGCCCCGGTAAACCGGGGCTTTCTGTGACAGCGTTAGCTGTCTGCTTTACATGCTAGCAGACAGACGCATGTACCACACTCGTCCACGGAAATCGTGGGTGACCGGGTCGTAAGTCGTGTTGTTGGGGACCCAAGGAGCGTCCTCATCAAACAGGTTCTTAGCACCGATGGTCACTGACGAAGAGGACACAGGGCCCATTTCCGGCAGTTCGTAGGTGTAGTTAGCGTCTACGGTAGTCCAGCTATCCACATTGGCGTCATAGTAGCGCGCGGAAGCGGCTGACCCTAGGGACAGTGCTACCGTGTTCTTCCAGAATGCCGTGGCAGGCTCTTCACTCAGCGTAGCTTCGTAGCCATCAATGTAACGCACTACTGCGTAGGCACGATGGTTGTCATAGCTCCAGTTCAGTGAGGCGTTGATCTTGTACTCAGGCAGAGCACGTCGTGGCAATACAGGGTTCTTCACGTTGTACATGCCAACAGCGTCTTTCTGACCAGCTACGATGAACTCGTTCACCCATGCTGCAGCAACCGTGGCGCGGAACGCACCGTACTGGTTATCGAAAGAGTAGCTAGCTTGTACGTCGAGACCTGAAGTTTCTGCAGAGTTCTGGTTAACAAAGTCAGGCAGAACGCGCAGGATCTTGCCGGTGCCGGTACGCAGTACCTGGTCACGGTTACCAACGCCTGCTGCAATGGCATCCACTACTGACAGAGAAGACGCGTTCAATTCTGCGTTATCGTTAGCAACAATGCTCAGATAACTTTCGCGAGACAGGATGTCGTCATACTCGTAGTTGTAGTAGTCGAGATCCAACTGGAAGCCTTCCAGAGCACCTTCAGGAATCCAAGAGACGCCTACGTTCCACATATCAGCGCTTTCAGGCTTCAGGTTCGGGTTACCGTTGGTTACTGAAGGCTTGTAGGCCGAAGTGCCGTCGGTATCCGTCATGTTGTGAACCGTGGTGACCTTGCCGAACAACTGGTTTAGAGAACCAACGCGGAAGGAAGAACCGCCAGAAGCACGAGCAGTGATGGTATCGGTGGCACGCCACAGTACTGTGATCTTAGGATCAGTGGTGTCTTGTCCGATTTCATCAAAGTCTTCGTAACGTACAGCGATGTTTACGTCGATGTCGTCACCCACAGGTACAGCAATCTCTGTGAACAATGCGGTGGTGGACAGCTTGCCGTCCCAGTCCGTTGCACCGTAGACGAAGTCCAGGTTTCCTGAGTTCATGGTGGAATCGTAGTAAACACGACCGGTGTCAATGCGGTGCTGCAAACCAAACGCGAGGCCGATTTGGTCATCAAAGATTGAGCCTGTTGCAACGGCATCAAACACTTCCTGCTCGTATACGGATTGAACCACTACACGACCCAACAGGTGCTCATACAGCTCTGCAGGGTTAACCAAGGACAAATCGTCTTGGGCGGTGCCGTCGGGCTTGATGTAAGAGTTACCGAACGGGTTGAAGTAGTAACAGTTGCCGGCGCCGAAGTCACCGCCAGAGGTTGCGTAAGCAGCGTTACCAGAACCTGCAGTGCCGTTGAACGGATCACAGTTAGGTCCGCCAAAACCGTTGATGGCCAGTTCCATTTCTGCAGACTGAGTGTCTTGCAGTTCCATGCGCTGTTGGTTGAACACAGACTTGGTGTAAGACACATCCAAATCCCAACCGTTTTGCAGATCGATTACCGCACCCAACTGCATGCGATCCATGGTTCGGTCTAGCTGCGAGAACGTGTTCAGCGGACGCTCGGCAGTGCCAGCATCATAAACGGTTCGACCGATCATCCGGGTCTTGTTCTCAAGCGCTGCTGGAGTCACACCGCGATTCGCCGCGTCTTCGATCAGACCCGGGTGAGTGACAGGAATCTGCAACGCTACCGCATTCGGGTTTAGGGAGTTGTAACGGAAGAACTCTCCGCCATTGGCGCCCATTTCGAAGTACAGCTCAACGCTATCGGTCAAGTCATAGTGACCGGTCATGAACATCTGACGTGTGGACGATCGACCCTGCAGCGGGAAGTATGGACCAAAGTCATAGGCACACAGTGCGTTGGAGTAGTTCTTCGCACCGCCAATCACGTCCAGGCCATCAGCCGCTTCACAGCTGGGATCGGCGTTGCCGAAGCCTTGTGAACCGTCTGCCGAGCGCGGGAATTGATTCGCGTACGTGTATGGTGAATCAGCCGTACCGTCGCCAGATCTCTTGAAAGGCGTCAGATCCCCCGCCGCGTACGTACCCGTGTGAGCCGCGTAGGTGAATGGATCCGCATCGGTTCCAGCACCACCAGTACGGGCGTACAGACCTGTTACGTCGTCCAGAGTGCCCGCAGCCGCCCAAGTAGACGTCGTGCCAGAGTTGCGAATCATCGTACCGGGTTGACCCGTAGAGGAGAACGTAGAGCCGCCATAACGGTTATACAGATCGCCTACCGTGACCATGCCCTGAGACATCGCACCGGCAGAAACCACGATACCGCCGCGATCACCTTGCACACCGAAGATCATCTGAGCGTTGTTGGTATCACCCTTGCTAGCCTTCTCAATCAGGGAGTGCTCGAACTGCACATCCAGACCTTCAAAGTCTTTCTTGGTGATGAAGTTCACAACACCAGCGATGGCGTCAGAACCGTACAGCGCCGAAGCACCGTCTTTGACCACTTCCATACGCTCAAGCGCAATGGTGGGTACCAAGGCTTGAATGTCGACAGCGGCGTTGGAGCTACCATCGTAGAAGGTGGCAACACTGCGCTTACCGTTGACCAGTACCAGCGTGGACGACATACCCAAGTTTCTTAGGTTTACCGTCATTTGACCCAGACCAGCTGCGCCGTTAAAGGTCGCTGATCGGGTTTCACTGCCTGACTGCCATGGCAATGTGTTGATGACTTCCGCCATACCTTGAGCACCGAGGTCCTCAATGTCTGCTGCGGAAACTACGGAAAGCGGTGAAGGCGTGTTTTCTGAAGATCGCTTCAGATACGAACCTGTCACTACAACTTCCTCTATCGCTTCTTCTGCTACCGCAACCGTCGCATTGCCTAGGGCAAGGACGCTAGCCGCGCAGACAAGACTACTGCGTAGCAGAGCCTTTTTCGTTAGATCAAGAATCATAGTTCTCCCCTGTCTATTTTTGAGCCCCTCTCCAGGAGCCTGTGTCCATACGCCCGCCAACCCACGCTGATCGGCCATATGAACACCAAAAGTTAACATTTTGTAACAAAAAGAAAAGGGTTATTTCTCCATTTTTTAACAATTTTTCCCTTATTCCACGCGAGAGACCGAAAAGACGCAGAAAACGTCCATTTTTTTGTCCACCCAAACGTTACGGAGCTGAAACACCCATGGAAAATCCTCGAAAAACGGTTTTCTGATCCGGTTTCTCAGCATCGCCTCTGCTTGATCAGCGTTGCGCCAGCAGTTGGGGTATGATGCGCCACCGCTGAACTCTGCTTCGGCTTTCTTTTCTCAGGATGCTCATGACCAACTCACTCCCGATCCCCGCTTCATTCGGGTCCCTCAAGCTGCGCCCTGAACTGCTGCAGACCCTGCAAGACCTTGGTTATGAGGCGCCTTCACCAGTCCAAGCTCAGGCCATACCGCATTTGTTGGAGGGACATGACATCTTGGGTCACGCGCCAACGGGCACCGGCAAAACCGCTGCATTTGCGCTGCCGCTCTTGTCCCGACTGGACCTGCATCAATCCCAAGTACAAATCATGGTGTTAACGCCCACTCGAGAGCTGGCCATCCAAGTAGCCGAGGCGTTTAAGGCTTACGCAGCCAATATCAAAGGGTTTCAGGTGCTGCCGATCTATGGCGGACAAGACTACGGCGGTCAGATTCGGGGCTTGAAACGCGGCGTCCACGTGGTGGTTGGCACTCCTGGTCGAGTCATGGACCACATGCGCAAAGGCACACTGAAGCTGAATCAGATACAGGCCATGGTGCTGGACGAAGCTGACGAGATGCTGCGCATGGGATTTATCGACGAAGTCGAGTGGATTCTGCAGCAAACCCCTGACGACAGGCAGACGGCACTGTTCTCTGCCACCATGCCTAAAGCCATCGAAAAAATTGCCCGCAGCCACTTACGTGACCCCAAAGAGGTATCCATCAAGGCTAAGACCGCCACGGCGGACACCATCAGACAGCGATTCTGGTTGGTGGGCGGCATGCACAAGCTGGATGCCCTAACACGAATTCTGGAAGTCGAACCTTTTGACGGGGTGCTGATTTTTGTGCGCACCAAGGTCGCCACTACGGAACTAGCGGACAAACTGGAAGCGCGTGGTCATGCCGCTGCTGCCATGAATGGCGACATGCCACAAAAACAACGAGAGCAAATGGTCAATCGGCTTAAAGCCGGCAGCCTAGACATACTCATCGCGACGGACGTTGCCGCCCGCGGCTTGGACGTAGACCGCATCAGTCACGTCATCAACTACGACATACCCTACGACACCGAAGCCTACATTCATCGAATCGGCCGCACCGGTCGCGCGGGCCGCCAGGGCGACGCCATTTTATTCGTTGCCCCCCGGGAGCGCCGGATGCTCAGCACCATTGAACGAGCAACCCGGAAGAAGATCGAGCCGCTGACCTTGCCGACAACGGAAACCATCAACAACAAACGCATTGCCGATTTCAAACAGCGCATCACCGATACCGTTAAGCAGGATGATCTGGCTTTTATGCGAGGCATTCTGGAGCAGTACCAACAAGAAAGTGAACTGGCGCCCCTAGACATCGCAGCTGCCCTTGCCACCCTATCTCTGGGCCAGCGCTCGTTGCTGATCAAACCTGAAAGCAAGGCTCGTAACGAGCGAGCGGCTCAATCCAAAGGCCGTGACCGGGACGGGGACCGGGAAACTAAGAGGCCGGCCAGAGAAGCCCGAGAAAGATCTGGGGACAAACGTAGATCCTCTCTTACCGCGGCCAGTCATGATATGGAACTCTTCCGCATTGAGGTGGGGCACCAGCATGATGTGGAGCCGAGAAACATTGTTGGTGCCATCGCCAATGAGGCTGGACTGGACGCGCAAAATATCGGGCGCATCGATATTCGCGACGACCACTCGATCGTGGAATTGCCCTTGGGTATGCCCAAGCCAATTTTTGCGGACCTAAAAAAAGCCTG
Source organism: Gammaproteobacteria bacterium (assembly GCA_038139355.1). GTDB lineage: Bacteria > Pseudomonadota > Gammaproteobacteria > Pseudomonadales > Azotimanducaceae > UBA4421. The sequence continues at coordinate 5,681 of JAYOSS010000066.1, read as the reverse complement.
GGTATGCGGTCAAAAGCTCAATATCTCCAGACTCGATAGCTCAGGCCATCAAACTGGCCGCCAGCCCGCCAAAAGAGAGCAACGGCCAACCCAACGAAGTCACCGTGAGATGGAGGGCAAAAGCCCCAACGGCGCTAACAAAGGACGGTCGAAGAAAGGTTCTTTGCCTAAAAGCAACGCTAGCGCCACTAACAAGGCGGGCAAGGTTGTGAAGCAAAAAGGCAAAGCGGCCACTTCATCCAAAGCCGGGGGGCGGTCAAAAAAATCCTCAGACTAGACCACTCTGCCAACCAGCACAGCCTATGGAGCTGCCCTGGTTCCGGTTGCCGCTGCCGTGGCCGTCCTCGTTTGCCGGATCAGGCTTTCCCTCGCGCTCCTAACTCATTAACGGCAAAGGATTTTTGTCTAAATCGTGTGAATCAGAAGTTACGTTTAATACACTCGGATTTCACCCGCTTCGACGCATATTTATCCTGCCTTGGAGGTGTTGCCCGGTGCTATCCCCTCTCCCCCTCTGCGCTACTTCACCTCCAAGGCATCCTTGCTTTCGCTATCACCTCTTTTTCCCGTCGCCTTTTGTGCCGCGTCCCTTAAGCAATAAGCTCAGGCCTTGGGAGAATACGTACATGTACAGCAGAAACCCCAGCCAAAAACCGTAAGGATTGCGGCTGGGCTGAACCACGTAGCTCACAGCCAAAAAACCGCCAACAAAGGCGCCAACGGTGCCAAAGAAGAGGCAAAGATCCTTAAGTAAGTTCCTGAAGGTAGGCTGTGACATCGAACTTCCTGAGCGTTGGGTTAGGATATTTCTGCATTTGTATGGGTCTTGCCGTTTGAAGCAAAGGTACAATGCCTTACTCGCAAGACTTGGCAGGGCCAGATGTGAATATATGGGTTGATGCAGACGCCTGTCCAAGGGCCATCAAGCAGGTGTTGTTTAAAGCAGCCGAACGGCTACAAATACCCACGATCCTGGTTGCCAATCAATACATCCCAGTGCCGCCGTCCAAAGTCATCCGAGCCATGCAGGTGCCCCAGGGATTCGATGTCGCCGATAACGCTATTGTGGAACGAGCCTTACCCGGCGACTTGGTCATTACCGCGGACATTCCATTGGCTGCCGAAGTGGTGGCTAAAGGCGCCCTAGCCCTGAATCCTCGCGGCACTTTATACACGGCGGAAAATGTTCGCGACTATCTGCAAAGACGCAATCGTGCGGAAGAATTGCGTTCCACGGGTTTGATCAGCGGTGGCCCACCCGCGTTGGACAAGAAAGATGTTCAGACCTTTGCGAATGCTCTAGATCGCACGCTAGCCAGGGCGAGCTCTCGCTAAAAAAATGAACTTGCGTAACTGCCATAAGCGCTAGTTTTGTGATCCATCCGTACGCATGGCATATAGCACCTGACCGCGGCAACACAGCCGGCCCTCTTCATTGACGATGTCTACTGAGACGGTACACAGCTGGCGACCACGTTTAACAACCGTTGCTATGGCATCCAGATACTGGCCATGGGCCTGCCGCAAATACGTAATGGAGAGATCTGCGGTGCCCGCGGGCGAACTACCCGGCATAGATTGACTGAATACCGCAGCCACCGCTGCCATATCCACCATGGATGCCAGCACTCCACCGTTCACGCTACCGCCAATGCCGGTTGGTGTGGTTGGAGTAATGGACAGCCGCAAGCGCGCTAGATCCGGCGAAACCTCAGCGATGGTGAGACCCATGTACTGATGAAAGGGGTTTTCGTTGAAGCGTTGAAAAAAGTCGTCTTGACTGGCCTCGGCCATGTGTCGTTCCTTTTGCTGTTTCGCTGTTTCGCTGTTCTGCTGTTCTACTGCTTGCCCGGGCTCGGGCCAAGGGTGTTTTACCGGCGTCTTCCGATCTTTTTACGATTTTTTTCTGTGCGCCGATCTTTCAAGAACTTAAAGCCCGTTAGACAGTGGCTTTTGCCTTGGGACACCGATACACTCCGCGCTCTCAGGCTGGGTGGCAGAGTGGTTATGCAGCGGACTGCAACTCCGTTAACGCCGGTTCGATTCCGACCTCAGCCTCCATTTTCCCTTTAGCGCCCCTGGGCGCGCATTTTTGGCGGCAAACCACGCAGCTCAACGGCTGTGCCGTCGCCCTATCGATGCTCTCCCTGCAGTGATCCCCAAGCCGCTCGCAGATACTGCCACATACTCCACAACGTCATGGCGGCTGCTACGTAGAGCAACGCGTAGGAAGCCTGCATCCAGGTGGTCCCAGCATCTGCGGGCTGAGCTAACAAAAGAACGATAGCAATCATTTGCAAGGTGGTTTTGACCTTGCCCAAGTAGCTGACCGCAACAGTGACCGAGTCGTTCATTTCCGCCATCCACTCTCGTAGCGCACTGATCACGATCTCGCGCCCAACGATCACCAACGCTGGCAATGTCAGCCAGGGACTGCCGTGATAGGCCACGAGGATGATCAGGGCTGAGACTACAATCAGCTTATCCGCCACCGGATCCAAAAACGCGCCCAACGGTGTGGTTTGATTGAGCTTGCGAGCTAGGTAGCCGTCTAACCAATCCGTGGCCGCCGCCAAGGTGAACAGCGCGCTGGACAGAAGAATGCTCCAGTCTTGCTGAACCATATACAAGGCGATAAATATGGGGATCAGTAAAATTCGACTAACGGTCAACAGATTTGGCAGGTTCAAACGTCTTTCCTGGTTGTGGCCTGAGATGATTCATCATCACTCTGCGGCGAGATTACTCATGCAAGGCGCTATAGATCTGATTGGCTATGGTGCCACTAATGCCTGGAACTTTCGCCAGTTCTTCGATACTGGCGCCTCGCACTCCGGCCGGACTACCAAAATGCACCAACAATTGACGGCGGCGTTTGGGCCCAACCCCAGCGATTTGCTCCAGCTCACTTTGTTTGCGTTTTTTGCCGCGCTGGGCGCGGTGTCCGGTAATGGCGAAGCGATGAGCCTCATCCCGAATGTGTTGCAGTAAATGGCCGGCCTCGGAACGGCCGTCGATCACGATCTCTTGCTCACCCAAGAAAAACCGCTCGGCGCCGGAAATTCGTTCCACCCCCTTGGCGATACCGAGCGTTTTGACCGATTCAATGTTCAACTCCTGTAGCACGGCTAACGCCCTACGAACTTGGCCAAGACCACCGTCGATGATCAACAAGTCAGGCATCTCCCCCTCACCCTTGCTTAAACGGGTGTACCGCCTAAGCAGGGCCTGCTCCATGGCGGCATAGTCGTCGCCACCGGTAATGCCATCGATGTTAAAGCGGCGATACAAAGAGTTTTGCGGCCCACTGGTATCAAACACCACGCAGGAGGCCACCGTTGCTTCTCCCATGGTGTGACTGATGTCGAAACACTCTAACCGCCGTGGCATTTCATCCAAACCCACAGCGTCCTGAAGATTTTGAAACCGCGCCAGCATATGGCTTTTGTCTGCCAAGTAGCTGCGTAAATTCAAGCTGGCGTTGTCCCGGGCCAAGGAGAGCCAGCGGGCCCGTTGGGCGCGCACATCCTTACTGATTTGAATGGTACGCCCTGCCCGCTCCGCCATCGCCGCAGCCAGCACGTCCGCCTCTGCTGGCAAATGGCTAACGACAATGGACTTAGGAATATCACGTTGCCCAGAAGCCAAATAGTATTGCGCCAAAAAGGCGCCTAAAAATTCTTCTGACGCTAACGACAGATCGTTTTTGTTGTAATAGGTGCGTTGACCCAGCACCCGACCGTCACGAACAAAAATTGCCTGCACGCAGTTCTGACCGCCCTCTTCGGCAAAGCCAAACACGTCCACATCACCCGCAGCTCCGTGCACGTATTGCCGTTCTTGGATTTTTCGCAACTGTACAATCTGGTCACGGTACTTGGCTGCACGCTCGTAGTTTTGTGCCTCGGCGGCGGCTTCCATTCTGGTTTTGAATTGATCCAGTACATCAATGCTCTTGCCCTGAAGGAACAAAACCGCCAGCTCCACATCCTCGGCGTAGTCCTGTTGATTGATCAATCCCACGCACGGGGCACTGCACCGACGAATCTGATGCTGCAAACATGGGCGAGATCGATTTTTGAAATAACTGTCTTCACACGGGCGAATCATGAACAGACGTTGCAGCACGTTAAGACTGTCTCGAACCGCAGCGGCGGATGGAAAGGGGCCGAAGTATTTACCAGCGCCTTTTTTCAAGCCGCGGTGGAAAGATAAACGCGGGTATTCGTCCTGAGTAGAAATGTGCACAAACGGATAGGACTTATCATCTCGCAACAAAATGTTGTAAGGCGGACGATCGGTTTTGATGAGACTTTGTTCCAGCAGCAGTGCTTCGGTCTCGCTTTTGGTCACCGTGGTTTCGACGCGATGGATCTTGGCCACCATGGCCATGGTTTTGGTGGCTAATCCAGAGGCACGGAAATAGCTAGAGACGCGATTTTTAAGATTGCGGGCCTTGCCCACGTATAGCACTTTGCCCTGGGCATCCAGCATCCGGTACACGCCCGGTTTGCGCGTGAGGTTTTTCAAAAAGTGTTCGGCGTCGAATGCTGGCTCAGACATGGGCGCACTATAGCGATGGCAACACCGCCAGAGAACCGCTGATTGCCAGTGGATTCACTTCTATCCACGTCGAAAAACTCGCCAATACAAAAAAATGTGGATCATTAACCGTCGGCAAACTTGTGGGTCTAGAGTTGAGCGAACCTCCCTTCGGGCCGGAACATCAGTCCAGTGTTGCGCGAATATTAGTCAGAACTTGGTCAAACATTCGTTGGGTCAACCGCCCGGTATTTACGTTCAGACGACTGGGGTGATAACTGCTGAACAGGGTCAAATTCTGAGCCAGTTGAATCGAACCGCCATGAGAAAATTTACTTGGGGTAAAGCCAATCAGTCCTCGCAACGCTTGAAAAGCATCTCCGCCCAAGCACAACAGCGCTTTGGGTTTCGCCCGAAGCCCGGGACTAAATGCTGTTAGCTCTTCCCGCAAAAAAGATGCACAAGCGGCCTTTTCTTCTCCCGAGGGACTGTTTTTCGGAGGCAAACACTTAACGATGTTCGTGATGGTTGTCTGTACCAACTGCGCATCCTCAGGCCTAGGGCTGGTCGCGAAGCCATACCGGTGCAAGGCCGCAAATAAAAACGCGCCGCTGGCGTCGCCGACAAATCCTCGACCCGTGCGGCCAGCACCATGCAGGCCGGGTGCCAAACCCACGACCATCAATCGAGGACGCGATGCCCCCCATTGAGGCACAGGGGCGCAGTGATGCTGCGGAAAAAGTCGTCGCTGCTGCTCTTGATAAGAAACAAGGCGCGGGCAACGCCGACAAGACGTTACCCGTTTGTGCAAATCAGCTATGGAGCCAGTCCTCTCTTGGGTATCCAATTCACCCTCTTGCCACGAATTTGAGGGTGCCGAGAATAACGGCTACGAGCCTTTGTCGTCTCGCTTTGGCGCCCTAGCGCTGGTTTTTTGTGTCGCTGCTTTTCCAGCCTGGGGACCTTTCGCCTTTCGTGTTTCGATTTTCCCTGTGTTGGCTTTTGGTCCGCGGCTCACCTGGCTAGTAGCTACAGGGCTGCTCGTCAGCGGGACATCTAAAGCCAATGCGTCGTCGCTTTTCACCCTGTCTGGCGCGGCTCCCAGTTCAATCACATTGTAGAGAACAGCCAACTTAGTG
>JAYOSS010000065.1:8580-12327 GCA_038139355.1 Gammaproteobacteria bacterium | reverse complement strand
AAAAATCCGCGTCCGCCTGGTCCCAGACAAAGACGGGCAGTTGGTCTTCTTCCTCGCCAGTAGCGTTTTGATAAATATAGTCGTCAAACGCTGCGTAATAGGCGTTGAGATTTAGCTCTACACCGTCTTTTGCCCAGCCCAGTATGACGTCCATGCGATACACGGTTTCCTCATCTAGGGTAGCGGTGCCAATTTCATAACGTCCGGTGGCGAGGTGAGGACCATCACTGAATAGCTCTTCACCAACCGGGGCGCGCTGGGCATAGCCAACGTTGGCAGTCAGCGTCAGGTCCGTGTTGATGGCGTGGATCACGCCCAAAGAGCCAGCGACGGTGGTGAAATCTGCTTTGGCCGCTGCATCTCGTGCTTTGTGCTCTACGCGTTCAATGCGCAAGCCCATCTCCAGAGCCAGATCATTCACCATCTGCTCGCTCAGCCAGAAAACACCGGTATTGCGGCTGTCGACACCCGGGACAAAGGCTTCTTCACCGGTAACGGAAAAATCCCGATCCGATAGCTGTACCCCCCAAACGTGCTTGTTCTCACCCAGGTCGTGGGTGACTTCGAAGCGGGCTTCCACCGCATCGTTTTGGAAGAACGTAGCGACTTCGCCACTGGGCTCAATTTCGGCGTGCTCATAGTCATTGGTGCCAATGCGTAAATTGATGCTCTCAACGCTGCGGGCTGCGCGACCAAGCCAGGTGTCAGTGGCGCCAGACCAGGGGTTTGCGCTGCCTACCTCAAAATCGATCCGAGTTTGTTCTAAATCCAGAATTGGGGTGTCGGAGAATTCTTCCCCAGATGCGCCGTTTACAGCTGCTTCGTTCTCTGGCGCTTCATCCTCGTGATCATGTCCGCCGGGCAAACCATAGACAGCGTTCAATTGGCTAAGAGCAATGCCCGCAAACCAGTGATCGTCGACGTAGCTCAAGCCAATGGCACCGCCATCTGTGTCGAAATGGCTGCCTGGAAGGAAGCCAGCACTTTCATGTTCTTCCTCAGGCTGAGTATGGTTTGCTGCGGCCTCGGCTTCTTCCTGAGCAATCAATGCTGCGGATTCGGTTTCATCAGGGATGTCGTAGTTGTCTGAGCGTCGGTCGAAGCCGTCTGCATGCCAAGCAAATTTGTTATGGCGTCCGTCGAAGCGCCCCGCAATCGCATGTTGATCACCGTTGTCGCTGCCTTGGGCGGTAATGCGGCCGCTGAATCGGGCCTCTTGCTGCCCATGAGGTACGCGGCCTGTATGGACATCAACCACGCCACCCACGGCGCCGTTGCCGTAGAGCAAGGTGGCTGGCCCCTTAAGCACCTCGATGCTGTCAGCGATAAAGGGCTCAATGGTGGTGGCGTGGTCGCCACTGGTGACCGACACATCCATGGTGCTCAAGCGGTCTTCCATAACCAGAACTCGAGCGCCGCTTTGTCCGTGAATGACCGGTCGGCCTACTGCGGCGCCAAAACTTGATGAGTGAATGCCGGGTTGGTTGCCCAAGGTCTCACCGAGATTTGGCGCTAAGTTGCGCGCCAGGGCGTCGCCGCTTAACGATATGGTGCTTTGGGCAAGTCCCTCGGCCGACAGCGGGTGGGCACGCACCACCACTTCTTCGATGGCCGGGTCCTTTTGGCTTGATGACCCCGTCAAATCCGTTGCAGCCTGTGCCTTTTGGCCAGCCAGCGAGGACAAGATCAGTACGAAGATTGCAACAGTTTTAAGTGGGTTGCGCCCACTGAACACCGGATAGCGGTATAGAGCAGTCATGATAACTCCCGATCAATCAGTTTTAGCGCTCGCCAAGGCGAGCGGATTTAAAAGATTTATGCGAAGGGGTGTTTGACTGGTGGGGCTCGGGCGGGTGCTTTGGGGTAGATCGCCGTCGTAGTGACGAAGTCTGCGCCGCCGCAAGGCGCGCTGGTGAATTCTGAATAGGCGTGGATTTTTAGGGGTGCGGTGGAATCGGCTAGTGCCGCGCCGAATTGGCAAACAACACAATCTTGGTCCACCGCGGAGTTGGCATGAGAGTGGTCAAGACCGGAACCCAGCACCAACGCGGCGCAGCCAATCAGGGTGAGGAATACGTTGGGCCACGCAGCCCAGAAGCGCCCAGCCGCAAGCCTGTCGCGACTTGGGTTTTTACCTGAGTTGCTTGACTCAGTCGATCCCGTCGATCCGAGTGGGCACCTCACGTTACGAGAGTTTACTGGCGAACTTCGCTGATCCATGCAGAAACCTTACGCTCCAGCAGGGGCAGTGGCAATGCGCCACCGTCTAAAATAGCGTCGTGGAACTGTCGAATGTCGAATTGCTCACCCAGTTCTGCTTTTGCCTTGGCCCGCAGCTCAAGAATTTTCAACATGCCAATCTTGTATGTGGTTGCTTGCCCAGGCATGACGATGTAGCGCTGAACTTCGGAGCGAATGCTCTCTTCTGGCTCAGGCGAATTGGCGGCAAAGTAGTCTATGGCTTGTTGTTCGGTCCATCCTTTGGCGTGCAGCCCAGTATCTACCACCAGACGTATGGCGCGCCAGATTTCTCCCGTCAGGCGACCAAAGTCCTGATAGGGGTCGGTGTAGGTGCCCGGCATTTCTTTTGCTAAATATTCGGCGTACAGCCCCCAACCCTCTGAATAGGCGGTAAATCTCGCCTGTGTGCGAAAGGTGGGGACGCCGGTGAGCTCTTGGGCGATGGAAATTTGCATGTGATGGCCGGGCAGTCCCTCGTGATAGGCAATCACTTCGAGTTGATTTTTCGGCATGGCGGTCATGTCGGACAGATGTGCATAGTAGATGCCCGGCCTGGATCCATCGGGTGTGCCAGAGTAATAGTGCTGGGCTGCGCCATCTCGTTCCCGAAAGGGTTCGACGCGCTTTACGACTAAGTCTGCCTTGGGTAAAAGGCCAAAGTAATTGGGTAGCTGTGCCTTGATGCCGTCGATGGCGGCGCTGGCATCGTCTATGTAGCCTTGGCGACCCTGGTCAGTATCGGGGTAGTAGTTCCATTGTCCGTCACGAATGTGGGCAAAAAACGCCTGCAGCGAGCCCTCGAAGCCTGCTTGTTTTTTGATTTGTTCCATCTCCCCACGCAAGCGAGCGACTTCATTCAGACCGATTTGATGAATTTCATCCGCTGTGAGGTCTGTGGTGGTTTGATCCCTTAGGCGGAATGTGTAGTAAGCATCGCCATCGGGCTGGGCGCTCACCCCAGTGACCCTCTCTGGCGCTTGGTCTAATGCGTTTTCGGCCCATTGAATGATGTTCTTATAGCCTGGCATCAGTTTACCAAGCAGCGCTGCTTTGGCCTGTGCCCGCAGATCTTCTGCGGTTTGGGCATCAATTTTTTCTGCGTCTACGAGCGTCTGTATCTCTGTTTGCAGATCCGCCCATAAATCGCTGTCAGTTTCGCTGGTGGCATCGAAGGGCTGACCAGAAATCACCTTTCTGCTTTGTTCGATGACGCCTTCCAACGCAAAGCCCGGAGAAATAACCCCTTTGGCGAGTCCCTTGGACGCGTTGTCGATGGCTTCCTGGGTTCTAGGCGCTACCGCTTCGATGCGTTTGATGTAGGCGACCAAGTCCGCGGGTTCGTCCACTCGATGAAAATTAATCAAAAACGTGGGTAGAAAACTTTGCACGCCATTCATCTGGTCAAAGACCAGCCCGTCATAAAAGAAGGGGACCGAGGCCTCCATCTCTTCCAGCTGATAAATCCATAAATCGTAAGAAAGACGTTCGTCTGGCGTTAGTGCGGGT